>NZ_PSTO01000053.1:0-20537 GCF_002930975.1 Rathayibacter sp. AY1A3
CCGGATCCCCTCCGCCGCACCCACGCCCCTCCCCGTGCCCGCTCGACCGCGGAGCTCGCGATACTGTGAGCCCTCTCACCCCGGACCTCCAAGGAGACGCACATGTCGGTCGGCCTGCTCGCGGTTGTCGATGACATCCTCACCGCCGCCCTGAAGGCGAGCGCCAAGACGGCGGGCGTCGTGATCGACGACGCGGCCGTCACCCCGCAGTACGTGCAGGGCCTCACGCCGGCGCGGGAGCTGCCGGTGGTCGGGCGGATCGCGCTGGGGAGCCTGTTCAACAAGTTCGTCATCATCATCCCGCTGGCGCTGCTGCTCTCGGCGTTCGCGCCGCAGGTGCTGCCGTACCTGCTCATCCTCGGCGGCGCGTTCCTCTGCTTCGAGGGGGCGGAGAAGGTGCTCGAGTGGTTCGGCGTCTCGCACGGCGGCCACGAGACGGAGGCGCGCGACGAGAAGAAGCTCGTCTTCGGCGCCATCCGCACCGACGTCATCCTGAGCACCGAGATCATGCTGATCGCGCTCGACGGCCTCGACCCCGACTTCGGGATCTGGCCCACGCTCGGCGCGCTCCTGGTCGTCGGGCTCGGGATGACCGTGCTCGTCTACGGCGCCGTCGCGCTGCTCGTGAAGATCGACGACGTGGGCCTGCGCCTGATGAAGAACGCGGCCCGCGGCGTGCGGCGCACCGGAGCGAGGATCGTCGCGTCGATGCCGGTCGTGTTCCGCGCGATCAGCATCATCGGCACGCTCGCCATGCTCTGGGTCGGCGGGCACCTCGTCGTCGCGAACCTCGCCGAGACGGTGTGGCACGGTCCGTACGACCTCGTGCACGTCGTCACCCACGCGGTCGAGGGCGCGGGCCCGGTCGTCGTGTGGCTGGCCGACACCTTCGTCTCGATGATCTTCGGCCTCGTGCTGGGTCTGGTCATCGCGGCCGTCGTGATGGGCGTCTCGCGCCTGCGCACCCGCGACGAGGCGGCCGCGGGGCACTGAGCGGGGTCTCGATACGCCGCGTGCCGCGGCTGGTCGACCGGCATAGGGGTGCGCGGTCGCTCCACCGGCGCGGAGGTGTGCGGCTGCCCGACCGGCACGGATCCATGCCGATCGGGTAGCCCGCGCCGCGGTCGTATCGGGATCTCACGACGCGCCGCCCGCGCCGCGCCGCTCCGAGGGCGAACGACGGACCGCCCCCGTCCCCGGAGGGGCGGAGGCGGTCCGTGTCGGAGGGGGCGTCAGCAGCTGCGGGCCGCGTACGCTCCCGTCGCCACCGAGGTGACCTGCTCACCGTCGACCGTGCCCGTCGCGGTGACGGTGGCCTGGCCGGCCGGCACCGAGGCCGCGCGCGTGGTGAATGCGGCGCTGCCGCTCGCGCCGGGCGCGACTCCGGTGACCTGCTTCGACCCGGAGGGCGTCGCGATGGTCATCGAGACCGGCACGCCGGACTCGTTCTTCGCCGCGACGGTGAGCGTCACCTTGCCGGCGATGCAGCGGGTGGTCGCCGTGACCGCGACCGCGAGGGCGGCGGGCGCCTTCAGGGTCACCGTCACCGTCGTGGTCGAGGTGACGGAGCCGTCGGCCGCGCGGACCGCGATGGTCGCGACTCCGCCGTTCGCCGTCGTCGGCTGGGTGATCCGCACGGTGGCCGCCGAGTCGGTCGCCACTGCTCCGATCACCGGCATCGCCGTGCCCTCGACGGTGACCGCGTAGGAGGTGCGGGCCGGGTCGAACCCGGCGATGCCGGCTCCGCCGACGCTCAGGGCGCCCAGGGTGGCGACCGCGGCGGGCGAGGCGACCGACTCGTAGAGCTTGGTCTCGGCCACGATCAGGTGCGTGTTGTCGTAGGCGTTCATCACGACGCGGAAGGCCTTGGCCGTGACGGGCGCGAACGACGCGACCAGGGTCGGAGCCGTTCCTCCGGCCGGCGACGCGAGCGCCACGGCCGACTCGTACCCGGGGACCGCGGTCCAGGTCGTGCTGTCAGCGGCCTGGTACTGCAGCTGGTAGGTCTGCGCCCAGCTGGTGCCGCCGTCGGCCAGGAACTGCACCGACACCTTCTCGACCTGGTGGGTCGAGGGGAAGGTGTAGGTCAGCGAGCTCTGCGCGGCCTTGGTGCCGTTGGTCCAGTTCGACCAGCCCTTGTCGCCGTCCACGCCGTTGCGGGTGCGCTCCGGTCCGTAGCCCGACTCCGACGACGACGCGGTCGCGACGATGCCGGTGTCCGGGTTGAAGTTGCGGAGCGTGCCCGTGGTGACGAGCACCGTGAGCGTGGCGGGGAGCGTCGCGCCGTCGGCGGTCGCCGTTCCCGAGACCGTCACCTGCCCGGCCCGGGCGAGGGAGGCGGTGGTGAGCGGCGTCCAGTCCCAGACGACCGGCACCGGGAAGGTGCTGGCCGAGGCGCCCACGCGGGCGGGGACCGTCGTCGGGGCCGAGGCCTTCACTCCGGCGACCGAGGCGCCCGCGGCGGCCGTGACCGACACGGGGTCGGTCGCGGTCAGTCCGCCGACGTCGACGAGCGCGGTGACCGTGATCGTCTGGCCGTAGAGGTCGGTCGCGGTGCCGGGCACCTCGACGCGGCCGGTCGCGCCGTACGCCGAGTCGGCGGGGCGCTGCCAGGTGACGGCGAGCGGTGCGCCGGCTCCCCAGGAGTACTGCGGGGTGATGCTCGCGGGCAGGGTCGGAGCGACACCCGCGGTGGTGCGGACGGCGATCGTCTGGCCGGCGGTCGGGGCGAGGTCGCGGAGGGACCACGACTGGTTCGCTCCGCCGTTGGAGGTGTAGACGCCGACCGACGCGTTGTCGGCGCTGGAGCCGCCGTTCACGTCGAGCGACTGGGCGATGGACTCGTTGACGAGCGAGAAGTTCACGCCGTCGGTGGTGTTGACGATCCAGCGGGTCGCGGCGGTCGTCTTCGCCGCGTCGACGGACAGCGAGCGCAGGTCGGTGCCGGCGGTCGTGGCTCCGAGCACGCGTCCGTCGCCGTTGACGAGGACGACGCGGCGGGTGGCCTCGCGCTCGCCGGCGGCGACCTCGCGGACCGTCCAGGTCTGCTTGGCGGCCGTGGCGGAGTCGGTGGCGAGGCCGGTGATCGTGGTCGCGGCGCCCGAGGGGTTGCCGGTCAGGGCCTTGCCGCTCTGGGTGCCGACCAGCTGGTAGCGGTGGCCGTCGCGCAGGGCGGGGGCGGAGTCGGCGACTCCCGAGACTCCGTCGATCGAGAAGCTCGTGACCGACTTGGCGGGCACGGTGATCGTGGCGGTGCGCGAGATGCGGTCGACGCTCACCGGCGTCTTCGCGACCAGGGCGTTGCTCGTGGGAGCGGCGGCCGAGGAGGCCTTCGTGGTGACGTAGGGGGTGACCGTCGCGGTGTCGGCGATGGTGCCGAAGCGGGAGAGGTCGAGCACGACGGTCTTCTCGGTCGCGGTGCTGTTGGTGTGCACGACGGTCGCGCCCGAGCCGTCGCCGCGGACGGCGGCGGTGGAGGAGCTGTCGTTGGAGGGCATCAGGTGGTCGCCCTCGTGGATGAACTTGGTGAAGTTCCGGATGGTGTTGAACTTCGAGTTCGTCTCGACGCCGCAGACCGGGGCCTTGGTGGAGTCGCCACCGGCGTCGGCGACGCGGCGGACCGACTTCCAGACCTCGGTCCCGTTCTCCTGGTACGGCTTGCAGTCCAGGTCGATGTAGACGGAGCCCCAGTTGAGGTTCTCGCCCTTGGGCTTGGGCTGCTGCATGTTGTAGTAGTCCTCGACGGGCTGCCAGAGCACCCACGCCTTCGGCTCGAGCTCGCGCAGGTCGTCGTTGATGCGGCCGGCGATGCCGAGGCCGTTCTCCATGTTGGTGGGGTCGAAGCCGGTGACCCAGTTGCCCTCGATCTCGCTCATCCACAGGTCGGTGTCGGCCTGCTTCGCGAGGTCGCGGACCTTAAGGCGGCCCGAGGTGCCGTAGGTGTGGACGTTCATCCGGTCGACCTCGGCGCGGATAGCGGCGGAGTAGGCGGCCCAGTTCGTGGCGAAGATGTCGGGGTTGGTCTCGTCCATCGCGGCGAGGCCGGCGTCAGTGGTCGAAGCGTCCAGCGCGGCGGTGACGTCGGGGATCAGACCCGCCTGGCGCGTCGGGCCGACGTGCATGCCCTCCTGGCGTCCGCCGGTCGGGACGCCGTTGGAGAGCTGCGTGCCCCAGTAGTTCGTGTTCGGCTCGTTGAAGGGGTCGAGCGTGTCGAACTCGATGCCGTACTCGTCCTCCATGTGCTCGGTGACCTTCACGAGGTACTTCGCGAACTGCTCCTCGGCGGCGGGCTTCAGCTGCTCGCTGTTCGCGTCGAAGCCGCCCGAGACGTAGCCGCTCTCGGTCATGAAGTACGGGGCGGAGTTGGAGAACGCCTCCCAGTGCGAGATCTGCTTCTCCTCGGCCAGCCTCTCGACCCACCAGCGCTGCGTCTCGTCGGCGGTCCAGTCGTAGGAGGCGGGGTCGTCCGCGTTCCACTTGGCCAGGAGCGCGTCGCGGTCGGCGAGCTTCGTGGAGGTGCCGCCGTAGGTCGACGCGTCGCCGGCCGGGTTCTGCTTCCACCAGCCCTCGACGGCGCCGCCCGGGCGGAGGTAGTCCTTCACGTCGGAGGCGTTGCCGCCGCCGATGTTGTAGCGGGCGATGTTGAGGTCGAGGCCGCTGTCGCCGAAGACCTTCTGGTAGAGGTCCTCGCGGAGGGCCTCGGGATAGCCGCCGGTCGCGTTCGCGAACCAGACGAGGCTGGTGCCCCAGCCCTCGAACGCCTCACCGGCGGCGGCGGGGTTCGGCGTGATGCGGAACGCGTCCGCGGCCTGAGCGGGGGCCGCTGCGGCGGGGATCGCCAGCAGTGCTCCTGTGGCCAGGGCGGCGCTCGTGGCGAGCGCGGCGACCCTTCTGAAGGACATCGACATTGATGCGGTCTCTCTTTCGCCATCGAAATGCGGGCATGTTCACGTGAACGCGCCCTGACGGCCGACTGTACATGTTCACGTCAACAATCGGAAGGTGCTCAGGGGCGGGCGGGGCCCGCGTCGGCGAGAAGCCAGGAGTCGTCGCAGTCGACGCCGAGTGCGACGACTCCTGGAGTGTCGTGGGCATGCGGAGGCGTGCGGCCGCGCGGCGCGACACCCCCGCGCTCAGACGCGGTGCGTCGTCTCCGGGAAGGCCTCGGGCTCGCACTGGATGGTCGCGTGGTCGATGCCGTGGCGCTCGCGGAGGACGGCGAGCACCCGCGAGAGCGCGGTGCGGTAGTCGGCGTCGGGGGCGACGACCACGTGGCCGGTAGCGCTCTCCATGCCCGAGGTGATCGTCCACACGTGCAGGTCGTGCAGCGCGAGCACGCCGGGGACGGCGCAGACGTCGCGCTCGAGCGCTGCGAGGTCGACGTGCGCGGGGGCCGACTCCATCAGGATCCCCAGCGCCTGCCGCGTCAGCGACCAGGTGCGGGGAAGGATCAGCAGCCCGATCAGCACGCCGACGATCGGATCCGCCCACGCCCAGCCGGTGGTGAGCAGCACGATCGCCGCGACGATCACGCCGATCGAGCCGAGCGCGTCGCCGAGCACCTCGAGGGAGGCTCCGCGGAGGGTGATGCTCTCCTTCGCCCCGGCGGACAGCAGGCGCAGGCTCACGAGGTTGACCGCCAGGCCCACGACGGCGGTGATCAGGAGGGGGCCGCCGGGCACCGCGGGCGGCTCGGCGAAGCGGCGGACGGCCTCGACGATCACGAACGCGGCGACAGCGAACAGCAGCAGGCCGTTGGCGAGGGCGGCCAGCACTTCGAGGCGGTAGGAGCCGTAGGTGCGGCCCTTCGCGGCGGGGCGGGCGGCGAGCGAGATCGCGGCGATCGACATTCCGAGGGCCAGCACGTCGGTGCCCATGTGCGCGGCGTCCGAGAGCAGCGCGAGCGAGCCCGTCGCGACTCCGACCGCGAACTCGACGACCATGAACGCCGCGGTCAGCACGAAGGCGGCCACGAGCGGACGCCGGTGCCGTGCGGCGGCGGAGCCGGCCGGAACGCCGTGAGAGTGGCCCATCGGCTCCTCCGATCCCTGTTCGTATAAACAGTCTTGCATGCGTCCGGAGGCGAGCGCGAGGGCCCTCAGCCGACCAGCGGGTCCAGCGCCTCGCCGAGGTAGGGCGCCAGGGTCCGGGCATAGGACTCGGTGAGGTGCCCGAGGTCGCGGTACACCTTCACTCCGCCGATCACGAGGGGGCAGCCGCGGTCGTCGCAGAACCAGCGGGTGAGGTCGACGGCGGCGGCGCCCGGCCAGTCCTCGGCGGCGGCGGCCATCAGCTCGCGGTCGGCGAAGGCCTCGTCGAGCGGCACGCTGCAGTCGGCCGCGGAGCCCGGCTCCTCGGCGCAGGCCAGCAGGGAGAGCGAGGGCAGCACCGGATTGTCGCGGATCGCGACCACCGTGGATCCGCGGGCGATCAGCGGCGCCCACGACTCGTGGAACCCGTCGATGCCGGCTTGCTCGTCGGGGGTGCCGGACGCGTCGACGAACACGGACTTCTTCGCGGAGTAGGCGGTGACGACGAGCGCGTACGGCTCCTGGCCCGCGAGCTCCTCCTGCAGCTTCCCGTTCCAGACGTCGCAGGAGCGGCGGGAGGAGGCGGAGTCGTCGCGCCGCTCCGCGGTCGAGAAGACGCAGCCCGTCTTGTAGTAGGTGTGCAGGTCCCAGCCGCGCTCATCCGCGACGCCGCGCAGCGCCGGGAAGAACGACGCCGCGTGCGAGTTGCCGATGAGCAGCACGCGGAGGCCGACGGGATCGCCGAAGCGGCACTCCTTGAGCGCGGTGCCGGAGTTGCCCGTGCTGCACTCGTCGGTGTTCAGGGCGGAGCCGTCCTCCGAGGCGTCGACGGCGGGCAGGCTCGTGGTCCAGGAGTCGGGGCAGGCGTTCGCGAGCGCCGCGGCTCCGACGCAGCCCTCGGTCGAGACGGGGAGGGCGTGCGCGCGGGTGAGGTCGGCGGCGATCGCGGCGTTCGTTCCGGTGAGGCCCGTCGCTCCGACCAGGGCGGCGACGGCCAGCAGGGCCGCCGGGGCGAGCGCGCGGAGGCGGTGCGGGCGCTCGGCGGGGGCGCGGCGGTGGAGGGGGTCCTCGAGGAAGCGCTTCAAGGCGGCGGCCAGGAGGATCGCGGCGGCGATGACGCCCAGGCCCGCGAGGGCGGTCGGGTCCTCGCCGGTGCTCTCGCGCCAGAAGACCAGGAGCGGCCAGTGCCAGAGGTAGATCCCGTAGCTCAGGCCGCCCAGCCACACGAGCGGGCGCAGGGCCAGCAGTCGGCCGACTCCGCGCTCCGGGGCGGGGCCGGTCCCGGCGACGAGCACGAGCACCGCCGAGAGGGTCGGCCAGAGCGCGGCGGCGCCCGGGAACGCGCTCGAGACCTGGAGCACGAATCCGCAGGAGACGACTCCGATCAGCCCCAGCCACCCGGCGACCGTCCGCAGGGCCGCCGGGATCGCCAGTCCCGGAAGCACGAGGGCCGCGAGCGAGCCGAGCCCGAACTCCCATGAGCGGGCGAGGGTGCTGTAGTACGCGGTCGGCTGGTCGATCCCCACCAGCACGACCGAGAACGCGAACGAGAGGACGGTGAGCGCCGCGACGAGCGCCAGCAGGAACCGCGGCAGCTGCGCGCGTCGCCGCAGCAGCACGGCGGCGAGGGTCGCGACGAGCACCAGGGCGAGCCAGACCAGGTAGAACTGCCCCTGCACCGACATCGCCCAGAAGTTCTGCACCGGGGAGTGGAAGTCGTCCTGCGCGAGGTAGTCCACTCCGGCCCGCGCGAGCGCGACGTTCTCGACGTAGAAGGTCGAGGCGAGCACCTCGGTGAAGGTCTGCAGCAGCTGCGAGGGGCGCAGGAGGAGCGGAGCGAGCGCCGCGACGACGACCAGCACCACCGCGGCCGCCGGGAAGAGCCGCGAGGCGAGCCTCCGGAGGAAGGCGATCGGACGCACGCGCCCGAACCGGCGGATCTGGCCGAGGAGGGTCAGGGTGGTGAGGAACCCGGCGATCACGAAGAAGACGTCGACGCCTCCGGAGACGCGGCCCAGCCAGATGTGGAACGTCGCGACCAGGAGGGACGCGACGGCGCGCAGTCCCTCGATCTCGGGCCGGTAGCCGGACGCGTCGGCCTTGCGCACCAGCGCGGACCGGCCGGAGGAGGCGGTGCGGGCGGAGTGGCGGGGCAACAGGATCCTTCTGTGACGGTCGGAGGGCGGTGGGGCGGGCGCCGTCGAGCGTCGCTGTCCAGGATCGCGCTCTCCCGCCCCCAGGGGAACCGTGTCCGGGGTGCTGTCCACCTGGTTGGGGGCTACGGAGGCGAGGTGCGCGACAGGTGTCCGCTTACTCGGCTGTTCCGGGCCTTCTGAGTGCGGTGAGGACTCGGCAGCCGCCGTCCGCGCGCGCGACCACGGCGACTCCTGCGGAGTCGCCGGCGGGCCGGGCCGAGGGTGGCCGAGGGTCGGTGGCGCGGATCGACTGGCGCGAATGGACGGGGCCAGGTGAGGTAAGGCTATGCTTACCCGGGCTCCACGCCGAGACGCGGGTGCCGCCCGCCGACAGACCGGGCCGACGAGCCCTGCCGGCGAACCGGTCCCATGAACCGGGCCCATGAACCGGGCCGACGACCGTCGCCCACGAACCACGGGAGATCCATGTCCACGCACCGACGGCGCCCCGCCGCCCTCGCCCTCGCCGCCCTGACCCTGCTCGCCCTCACCGGCTGCGGCGCCTCCGAGCAGATCGAGCCCGAGAGCACGGCCGCCGCGGGAGAGGGCACGACCTCGTACCCGCTCACGCTGGACGACTGCGGCACCGCGACCACCGTCACCGCCCCTCCGCAGCGGGTCGTCTCCCTCGACCAGAACTCGACCGAGATCCTGCTGTCCCTCGGCCTCGAGGACCGGATGGTCGGCACCGCCTCCTGGACCGACCCCGTGCTCGAGACCCTCGCCTCCGCGAACGAGAGCGTGCCGCGCCTGGCCGACAACGCGCCCACCTACGAGGTGCTGCTCGGTGCCGACCCCGACTTCGTCACCGCCTCCTTCGGCCGCCACTACGCGCCCGAGGGCGTCGCCTCGCGCGACCGCCTCGCCGAGACGGGGATCGGCTCCTACCTCGCCCCCTCCGACTGCGACAACGGGGCGAGCGTCAACGGCGGGAGCGGCACGCGCACCGTCCCACTGACCGTCGACGTCCTCTACCAGGAGATCCACGAGCTGGCCGAGGTCTTCGACGTGCAGCAGCGCGGTGACGCCCTGGTCGCGCAGCTGCAGGAGCGCGCCGCCGCCGCCACCGAGGGGGTCGACCTCGGCGGCCGGAGCGTCGCCTTCTGGTTCGCCGACACCAAGACGCCCTACATGGCCGGCGGCTACAACTTCGCCTCGATGCTCGGCACCACGACCGGCATGACCAACGTCTTCGCCGACCGCACGGAGGACTGGCCCGCCGTCGGCTGGGAGAGCGTCGTCGCGGCCGACCCGGACGTCCTCGTCCTCGGCGACCTGCAGCGCGACCGCTTCCCCGGTGACCGCCTCGACGACAAGACCGCATTCCTCCGCTCCGACCCGCTGACCAGCAGCCTGCCCGCGGTGCAGGACGGCCGCTTCATCGCGCTCCACGGCGCCGAGATGAACCCGTCGATCCGCTTCGTCGACGGGCTCGAGAAGATCCGCGCCTGGTGGGACGAGAACGGGGCCTCGCTCTGAGCACGGGCACGGGCACGAGCACGGTCCTCGTCCGCCGGGTGCCGCGGGGTCTGGCCGCCGCTGCGCTGGTCGTCGGCGGGCTGCTCGCGCTGGCGCTCTCGGTTGGCGTCGCGGTGACGCTCGGCCCGGCCGACGTCTCGCTCGTGAACGTCCGCGACATCCTCCTCAACCACCTCGGGCTCGCCTCCGTCCCGGTGCGCCCGGCCGAGGACGCGATCGTCTGGCAGGAGCGCCTCCCACGCGCACTCGTGGCCGCGGCCTGCGGGGCGGGGCTCGGCGTGTGCGGAGTGATCCTGCAGTCGCTGCTGCGGAATCCGCTCGCCGACCCGTTCGTGCTGGGCGTCTCGTCCGGAGCGTCCACGGGCGCGGTGCTCGTCGGCGTGCTCGGGGTCGGCGGAGGAGTGGTCGGGCTCTCCGGAGGCGCCTTCGTCGGCGCGCTGGTCGCCTTCGGCTTCGTGCTGCTGCTCACGCGGTTCTCGGCGGGCGGCACCTCCGGCGTGATCCTGGCGGGGGTGGCGAGCACGCAGCTGTTCTCGGCGCTGACCTCGCTGATCGTGTTCGCGCTCGCCGACTCGGACGAGACGCGCGGCGTGATGTTCTGGCTGCTCGGCTCCCTCGAGGGGATGCGTTGGGACGACGTGGCGCTGAGCGGAGGAGTCGTGCTGCTCGGCTCCGTGGTCTGCCTCGCCGCGGCGCGCACGCTCGACGCGTTCGCCTTCGGGGAGGACGTGGCCGCGTCGCTCGGCGTGCACGTGGGCCGCACCCGCCTCCTCCTGCTGGTGGTGACGGCCCTGCTGACGGCGACCCTGGTGAGCATCGCCGGCGCGATCGGCTTCGTGGGGCTGGTGCTGCCGCACGCCGCGCGACTCGTGTTCGGCCAGCGGCACTCGCGGGTGATCCCGGCGACGATCCTGCTCGGCGCGGTGTTCCTGGTGTGGGTCGACGCCGGGTCGCGGGTGGCGTTCGCGCCGACTCCGCTGCCGGTGGGGGTCGGCACGGCACTCGTCGGCGTGCCGGTGTTCATGCTGCTGCTCCTGCGGCGGAGGGGCCGCTCGTGACGCTCGAGGCCGACCGGGTCTCGTGGCGCCGGGGCGGCCGCCTGGTGGTCGACGGCGTCTCGCTCCGCCCCGCTCCCGGCTCGACAGTGGGACTGCTCGGGCCCAACGGCTCGGGCAAGTCGTCGCTGCTGCGGCTGCTGCAGGGCACCGCGGCTCCGGACGCCGGCGTCGTCACCCTCGACGGCGCGCCGCTCCGCTCGCTCCGCCGCCGCGAGGTCGCCCGGGCCGTGGCCACGGTGACGCAGCAGGCCGAGACGGAGGCGGACCTCCCCGTCCGCGACGTCGTCCGGCTGGGGCGCACCCCGCACCGCTCCCTCCTGGGCGGAGACACGGCCGAGGACCTGCGCGCGATCGATCGCGCCCTCGAGCAGGTGGGCCTTGAGGCGAAGGCCGACCACCTCTGGCACACCCTCTCGGGCGGCGAGCGACAGCGCGCGCACATCGCCCGGGCGCTCGCGCAGGAGCCGCGCGAGCTGCTGCTGGATGAGCCGACCAACCACCTCGACATCCGCCATCAGCTGGAGCTGCTGGCCCTGGTGCGGGCGCTGCCGGTGACCACGGTCGTCGCGCTGCACGACCTCAACCTCGCGGCCCTCTTCTGCGACGCGCTGCTGGTGCTGCGCGAGGGGCGCGTGGTCGCGAGCGGCACCCCGGAGGAGGTGCTCACCCCGGCGCTGATCGCGGACGTCTACGGGGTGCGCGCCCGCGTGATCGTCGACGCCGGACGGCCGCACGTGCTGTTCGACTCCTGATTCCGCTGCCGCATCCTGACCCCACTGCCAGACGATCGTCGATCAGTCAACGGTCTCGTCCACTTCCAGCAGCGCGTTCTACCGTCGGTGAACCGGCTTCGAGACCTCACAGGAGAGGTCCCCCTCGCGCTGGGCGAGGTGCTCTCCTGACGGAGGGCGATGGACGTGCCGGTGACGACGAGGGGAGTCGAGAGATGTCCAGAGACGACGTGGCACCGGGGCGGTTCGCGCGGTTCGTGAAGTGGGTCAACAAGGCCGACGGCTGGGAGCCGCAGTACCTGCGCGGGCGGGTCGTGGCCAAGAAGGACGGCGAGTGGATCGTCGCGGTCGACGGCGAGGAGCGCCGGATCGTGAAGAAGGAGTGGAGCATCTACCGCTGACCCTCGGGGAGGACTCGTGATGCTGCCCGACCGGCGCACTCCCGAGATCAGAGAGGCGCGTCCCGGAGTCTTCGTGCTCGAGCTGCGCCGCACCCGCCGCCGGCCCGCCGAGGAGCTGGGCGTCCTGATCCGCACGGGCACGACCTGGACGGTGCTGGGGCCGGACGGGGTGCGGGCGGACGTGACGAGCTTCCACGAGGCCGTGGAGGCCCTGCGCGAGTAGCGGGCGCTGACGTGCCCGCACCCGTTCGGGCGTGTCGACGACCGTCCCGGGCGCCTCGGCGCAGCGCCCCCGCCCGGTCAGGTGTCGAGCAGCGCGGCTCCCACGGCCTCCCGGCTGAAGGGCACGGAGTAGGCCATCAGGGCGCCGGCCTGCGCGTCGCGGAAGATCCGCTGCACGGGGGAGCGCGCGAGGTAGGCGCCTCCGCCGCCGACCGAGAGCGCGAGCGCGGCGGCCTTCTTCGCGAGCTCGTTGGCGAGCATCTTGGCCTCGGTCGCCGCGTCGCGCGCCGACGGGTCCCTCTGATCGGCGAGCCACGCGGTGTTCTCGGCGAGGAGTCGTCCTGCTCGCAGCTCGGCGGCGACCGCGCCGGTCTCCGAGCGCACCCACGGAGCCTCGGCGAGCGGCGCGGCGCCGGGAGTCCGCACGCGCTGTGCTCCGGCCACCAGCGCATCGAGCGCCGCCTCCGCGATGCCGATCGAGAGCGCGGGGAAGCCGATGGTGATCAGGTTCGCGTAGTCGGCCGGCGGCGGCCCGCAGCGACGCGAGGCGGACAGGAGCGTGCCCTCGAACGCGACGGCACGGCTGCGGGTCGCCCGCATCCCCATCGTCGCGTCCAGCGGAGGGAGGGACACGGTCTCGTCGCGGGTGACGCCGAAGAAGGCCGGCCCCCCGTCGATCCGCACGTTCACGAGGAAGTGCTCGGCCGCCTCCGCACCGGAGACGAACAGCTTCCGGCCGGTGAGGGACCAGCCGCCGTCCACGGACGGCGCGTCCTGGTGCGAGTTCAGGAAGTGGTTGCCGCCGGCCGCCTCGGACAGCGCGTTCGCGAAGCGCGCTCCCCGGCGCAGCTCCGCGGCGAAGAAGGACGCCTCCTCGGGCGAGGACTGCATCACCAGGGCGTGCGCCGCCCCGAGGTGCATCAGCCACACGGCCGCGACGGCGGGGTGAGCGGAGGCGAGCAGCCGGACGGTGTGCGCCAGCGCCGCGTAGGAGAGGGCCTCGCCGCCGTGCTCGCGTGGGAGGAAGGCCGCGTCGAGCCCGCTCGCGGAGAGTGCGCGCAGGTGCTGCAGCGGCAGCTCGCCCGAGGCGTCGTCCGACTCCGCGGTCGCCCGGCACTCGGCCGCGATCGTCGCCGCGACCTCCAGCCACCGCCGTTCGGACTCGGGCGGAGCGAAGGGGGAGGGTCGAGCGTGCATCGCGACTCCGTTCGTGGGGGAGGGGTCAGAACTGGTACCGCGCGGTCGAGAAGACCTGCGGGGGCCGGACGGTGCGCATGATCGAGTACGAGACCAGCCCGGGATGGTGGAGCTCGCGCGCGTGGAACAGGCGGCGGCCGCTGAGGCCGATGCCCACGATGTCGAGGGTCAGGACGGCGGTGCCCGCGGGGTGCTCGAAGAGCTCGGACTCGGCCTCGCCGAGGACCTCGGCGGAGGGCGTCGTCACCTCCCAGGCGATCGCCTCGCCCCACATCTGCTTGACCGCGCTGTAGATCGAGTCCCCGAGGTCGACGTCCGCGCGGGGGTAGGGGAGCGGCATGGTGCCGAAGGAGAGCATGGCCACCTCGCCGTCGGCGCGCCACCGCTTCACGATCCGGGCGGCGGGCTGCTCGGCCGGAGTGCGCAGCAGATCCGCGCTCGGCTTGGGCAGGGCGACGGTCGACACCTCCAGGACCTCGACGCTGCTGTCGTAGCCGTGCTGCTGGAGCAGGAGGCTGTACTCGAGCTGGTCCTCGAAGCGCACGCTCAACCGCGTCGCGACGGGATCCACCTCGGTCGCCGCACCCTGGCGTCGCAGGACGATGCCCTGCTGCTCCAGCGAGGCCAGCACATCGCGCACCTGCTTGCGGCTCACGCCGAGCGTCTCGGCGATCTCGACCTCTCCGCGCAGGGTCGCCCCCGCCGCCGCCGCGTCGCGGACGAACCTCAGGACGCCCGCGAGCACCCTCCTGTTGTCGGTCGTCATCCCGTCCCCGCCTTCTCCGCGGACGATTCTGCCCGCTCCTGGGGACTCGCGGGCGCGGGCCGTGCGCGGCCGAGGTGCCGCAGCCGGCGCCGCGACGTCACGACGAGGACGAGGAGGGTCACGACGTAGGGCAGCGACTGGTAGACCTCGCTCGGCAGGGTCAGGGCGGTGGACTGCGCGAGCAGGGCGAAGCTCTGGAGGAACGCGAACAGCAGCGCGCCCAGAGCGATCCCGAGCGGACGGCTGCGGCCCATGATCACCACGGCCAGGACGATGTACCCGCGTCCGGCCGTGATGTCCGGGGCGAAGGAGCCGATGGTGCCGACCGTGATCGCCGCACCGCCGAGCCCTGCGAGAGTCCCTCCGACGAGGAACGCCGCGGCACCGGTCCGCTGCACCCGCACCCCGCGCAGCGCCGCCGAGGCGGGGTCGGCGCCGACGGCGCGCACGGCGAGCCCGAAGTGGGTCGAGCGCATCACCCACCAGGCGACCACGAGGAGGACCGCCGCGAGGTAGACCAGGGGGCTCTGCACGAAGAGCGCCGGGCCCACGAGCGGGAGGTCCGCGAGCGGCCCGAGGGGGACTCGGGGCAGGGTCTCGACGGTCACGTTCGTCGTGCCGGCCGGCACCCAGAGCTGGAAGAGGTACGTGCTGAGCCCGAGGCCGAGCATCGTGACGGCGAGCCCGATGACCAGCTCGTTCGCGCGCAGCCGGAGCACGACGACGTTCATCACGGCGGCGAGGAGGAGGCCGACCCCCGCCCCCGCGGCGAGCCCGGCGACCGGCCCGGCGGCACTGCCCGCCCAGACCCCCGCGAACGCGCCGAGGATCATCATCCCCTCGATGCCGAGGTTGATCCGCCCGGCGCGCTCCACGACGCCCTCGCCGATGCCCGCGAGCACGAGCGGAGAGGCCAGGACGAGAGTCCCGGCGAGGATCGACAGCCACAGGTCGACGCTCATCGCCCGCTCCCCTCTCGCTCGGCCTCGACGACGGTGCCGGCGATCCCCTCGCCGGGCGGCTCGACGATCCCGGACTCCGGCTCGGCGGGCGCCACGACCGGGCGGCGCTGGTAGGCCGCGATGCAGGCGACTCCGATCAGAAGGACTCCCTTGACGACCTCGGCGATCGAGGACGGCACGGTGCCGGTCGCGGACTGCATGCCGACCGCACCGGCGGTCAGCGCCGAGAAGAAGAGCGCCGCGACGACGACGCCGACCGGGGCGAGGCCGCCGAGCAGCGCGACCGCGAGCCCCGAGAAGCCGACTCCGCCGGACACGGAGTTCAGCAGGCGCTCGTTGACTCCCGCGACCTGGATCCAGCCGACCGCTCCGGCCCCCGCTCCCGAGACGAGCATCGTCGAGTAGAGGGTCCGCGCCCGCGAGGAGCCCAGCCTCAGCGCCAGGGTCGGCCGCTCCGCGAACACGCGCAGGCGTGCGCTGCTCGCGGTACGGAGCCACAGCATCAGGAGGACTGCGACGACGAGGACGATCACCAGCCCCCAGTGCGCGCGGGTGCCCGGCAGGAGGATCGGCAGGGCCGCCGCCTCCGGCAGCTTCGCGCTCTGCGGCGTCGCCGTGGCCTCTCCGCTGGAGAGCCAGGTCCGCAGGGTGAAGCCGAGGAAGCCGGCCGCGATGTAGTTGAGCAGCAGAGTGCTGAGGATCTCGTTGACACGCCAGCGCACGGCGAGGAACGCGGGGAGGAGCGCGGTCGCGGCGCCTCCTGCCGCTCCCGCGAGCAGGCCGGCGAGCCAGAGCACCGGCCCGGGCGCTGCTCCGCCGGTGAGGGAGTCGACGCCGAGGGTCGCCGCCGTCGCCGCGATCGCTCCCATCACGATCTGCCCCTCGGCGCCGACCGAGAAGACGCCGGCCCGGAGGGCCGGGACGAGCGTCAGGGCGACCATGCCGACCGGGACGGCGCCGACGAGCACCTCGCCGACGCGGTACGGGGAGGAGGAGACGCCCTCGACGAGTCCCCGCAGGCCGACCAGCGGGTCTGCTCCCGCGAACAGGATGAGCGCCGCGGCCACCGCGACGACGGCCAGCACGACGATCGCGCCGAGCAGCCAGCGCCGGCGGTCCAGGCCGTTCACCGGTGCCCGCCCTCGTGGGCGCAGCGGTCGGCGGGCCCGGGCAGCAGCACGTCGACGAAGGCCTGGGTCGGAGTGTCGATGAGCCCGAGCTCGGTGATGCCGAGATCGGGGACGACGTAGAGGCCGACGAAGGACAGGACGATGTAGGGGGACGGGATCGTGCAGCCCAGCGCGTGCGTCGCGGCGTGTCCGCGGCGCAGGGCCTCGGCGGTCTCCTCGAAGGGCGCGGCGCTCATCATGCCGCCGACCTCCAGGGGGACCCGCGCGAGGACCTCCCCGTCGGCGACGGTGACGAAGCCTCCGTGCATCCGCCGCAGCTCCTCGACGGCCGCCAGCATGTCGGCGTCGTTCGCGCCGACGACCGCGACGTTCATGTTCGGGCAGTTCATCGTGATCGCGATCGCACCGCGGCGCAGCCCGAACCCCTTCACGAAGCCGATGCCGGCCAGGGCCTCGCCGTGGTGGCGGTCGATCACGGCGACCTTGAGCACGTCCTGCGCGGTGTCGGACTGCACCAGGCCGTCCGAGACGGGCAGCTCCGCATCGAACGCCCGCTTGAAGTAGCCCTTGTGCATCTCCATCGCCCGCACCCGCACGCGCTCAGGACCTTCCTCGGGCGCGGGCAGGGCCAGGAGCCCGGGATCGAGGACCTCGGGGAGCCGGACGGTGCCGGCGGTCCAGTCGGGGACCGTGTCAGTGTTCTCGAACAGAGCGACTCCGTCCCGCGCGGCCACGCGGCCCCCCATCACGACGACGCTCGGGCGCACCTCGGCGAGGTCGGGGATCACCTGCAGATCCGCCAGACGCGACGGAGCGATCAGGCCGAGGATCTGGTCGAGCCGGTAGTACCCGGCGGGCTGCGTCGTCGCCATCCGGTAGGCCAGCTGCGGGTCGACCCCGAAGCGGATCGCCTGGCGCACGTGGTGGTCGATGTGTCCTTCCTCGTGCAGGTCGAGGACGTGCTTGTCGTCCGCGCAGAAGCACAGGCTCCGCAGGGCGGGCGCGATCCGGTCGAGATCGGAGAAGAGAGGGACGGTGTTGTCGGTGAGGGAGGCGCCCATCACGGTGATCATCGCTCCGAGACGCACGCGCTCGAGCACCTCCTCGACGGTGGCGGAGTTGTGGTCGTCGCCGACCCCCGCCGCGAGGTAGCCCCACAGCGACTCCTGCGTCTGCGCTGCGGTGTGGCCGGTGATCCTCCGACCGGCCGCGAGCGCGGCGGCGAAGCGCGCGGTCGACACCTCGCCGTAGTCGAAGGGGTTGCCCTCGCCGAGACTCGTGGTCACGTCGTCCAGGAGCCGGGCGTGGACGGTCTCCTCGGGGATGACGGCGCCGCCGCGCTCGAGCACCTGCGAGGCGGGGGTGGTCGGGGAGACCTGCTGGAAGATCCGCAGCGGCGTCGTCGTCCGCGTGAGCAGATCCATGCCAGGCGGTCCCCAGACGTTGGCGGCGCCGTTCGGATCCGTCAGGACCGTCCCGGTGCCGCGCGCCACGCTGAGGCGCGCGAGCTCTCCCGGAGTGAGGTTGGTGTACTCGATGTGCAGGTGCGCGTCGAGGAACGCGGGGACGACGTGGGCGCCCCGCGCGTCGATCTCCTCGCCGCCCTCGGCGACGTGGCCCCACGGGGTCAGTGCCGCGATGTGCCGGCCCGCCACGAGCACGTCGCACTCCAGCCACTCCTCGGTGCCGGGGGACTGCACGAGCCCGCCGCGCACGATCAGATCGGGGCGCTCGGCGCCCACGGCCACGGCGCGCAGCCGGCCGAGCTCGGCGGCGGTCGGGAGGAGGTCGGAGCGGTCGGTCATCGGGGGTCTCCTTCGGAGGTGGTCGAGAGGCCGGCCATCGCGCGGCCGAGACGGGCGGTGTCGGCCTCGGCGACCGGCAGATCGGCGACGACGCGGCCCGCGAACATCACCAGGACCCGGTCGGCCACGGCGAGCACCTCCTCCAGGTCGTGGGAGGCGACGATCACGGCGGCCCCGCCGTCGGCGAGCCCGGTCAGGCGGGAGCGGATCGCCTGCGACGCGCGGAGGTCGAGCCCCTGCGTCGGGCCGTGCGCGAGGACGGCCCGGGGCGAGCCGCCGAGCTCGCGGGCCGCGAGCAGCTTCTGCTGGTTGCCTCCGGAGAGGCCCCCGGCGGGCAGCCGCGGGTCGGCGGGGCGGACGTCGAAGGCCTCCAGGAGGTCGGCGGCGGCCGGTGCGTCGCCGGAGCGCGGGGCGCCGACCGCGCTGCGGTAGACGGCGAGGTTCTCCGCCAGGGTCATCCGGGGCACGATCGCGTCGCCGCGCTCCTCGGGCATCCAGGCGAGCCCGGCGTTCAGCAGGTCGACGGCGGAGGCGCCGGGCGCCGCACCGGCCATCCGCACCGTGCCCTCGTCGGGTCGGACGACGCCGCTGAGGACGTCCAGGAGGAGGTTCTGGCCGCTGCCGGCGACGCCCGCGATCCCGACGACCTCCCCCGCACGCACGGAGAGGGTCACTCGGTCGAGATCTGCATCCCTCGTCGAGGTGGCCACGAGGCCGGAGCACTCGAGGACCGGGTCCCCCGGCGCGCGGCGGGCGCGGGGCGCGGGAGCCGGGAGGTCGCCGACCATCAGGCGTGCGATCTGCGGGGCGTCGAGTCCCTCGGCGCTGCCGCGGTGCACGAGCGCGCCGTGCGAGAGGACCGTGATGTCGTCCGCCACGTCCCGCACCTCCTCGAGCCGGTGGGTGATCAGCACGATCGCGGTGCCGAGAGCGCAGAGGGAGCGCAGATGCGCGAACAGCCCGCCGACCTCGAGCGGGCCCAGGCTCGCGGTCGGCTCGTCGAGGATCAGGGTGTGCGCTCCCTCCGCGAGGGCGACGACGATCTCCCCGAGCTGCCGGTGCGCCTGCGGCAGCGAGCCGGTCGGCGCGTCGAGATCGACCTGCACTCCGGCGCGCTCGAGCGTCGCGGCGAGAAGGGCCCGGGCCGAGCGCCGGCGCACGAGCGCTCGGCGCCCCACCACGAGGTAGTTCTCGACCAGGCTCAGCTCGCCGACGAGGCTCAGCTGCTGCGGCACGAGGTCCACGCCGCGCGCTTTCGCGCCGGCGCGATCGCGGGGGGCGTAGGGCGCGCCGTCGAGCAGGAGGGTGCCCGAGTCCGGGCGTTCGAGTCCCGCGAGGACGCGGGCGAGCGTCGACTTGCCCGCGCCGTTCTCGCCGACGAGGGCGTGCACGGCGCCCGGCCGCACCGTGATGCCCACGTCGGTCAGGGCCCGGACGCGCCCGAAGCTCTTCGAGACGCCCCGCGCCTCCAGGACGCCGCTGCTCATGGCCGGTCCGTCCTCAGCCGTCGATGCTCACGGAGCCGTCGGACAGACCCGCGATCAGCTGCTCGACCTTGTCGCCGGTGTCGGCGGGGACCTCGCCGTCGACGGTGTTGACGTCCTGGTACGAGATGCCGCCGTTCTCGACCGTGGAGGTCACGCCCTTGTCCCCGAAGCCGCCCGCGGCGACCTCTTCCACCCAGGCCTTGACGATGGGGTACATGTCGAGGTCGACGGTCGAGACGTTGGTCGCGAGGGCGGCGTCGCCGGCGGCGGGCGAGACGCCCACGCTGAGCACGCCGGCCTCCGAGGCCGCGGAGCCGACGCCGGTCGCGATGCCGTCGCCCGTCGTGTAGACGAGGTCCGCGCCCTGCCCGATCAGACCGGTGGTCGCGGCGGCCGCCGCCTGGGCGTCGTCGAAGCTGCCGGCGTAGACCACGGGGAGGAGGGTGGCCGAGGGGTTCGCCGCGGCGACCCCCTTCTGGAAGTAGGAGTCGGTCGCCGTGACGAAGTCGAGCTCCAGGCTCTCGACGCGGCCGATCGAGGAGGCGCCGGTCAGTCCTGCGATGTAGCCCGAGAGGTAGCCGACCTGGGGGGTGCTGTAGGTCCAGGTCTCGACGTTCGCGGTGTGCTTGTCGAGGATGTCGGTGCCGCCCGAGGCGGTGAAGTGCACGTCGGGGAACTGCTCGGCCACCGAGAAGACGGCGTCGCCGAGCTCGATGCCGTGGCCGATGATCAGGTCGTAGCCCTGGCTCGCGAAGTCGGCGATCACGGGCTCGCTCGCCGCGGGGTCCGACATCTGGTCGCGCAGCTCGTACTCGATCAGGCCCTCGCTCTGCAGCTTCGCGAGCGCATCGCTGAGCGCCTGGTTGAAGGCGCCGTCGGTGGTCGTGCCGGGGGTGAGGGCCCCCACCTTGATCACCCGGGGGCCGTCGGAGGAGCCCGCGGCGTCGGAGCCGGACGAGGCGGCGGAGGAGCAGCCCGCGAGGGTGAGCGTCGCGGCGGTGAGGGCGAGGAGGGAGCGGAGAGGGCCGGCGGTTCGTCTGGTCATGGCGGGGCCTTTCGGAGGAGGGGGTGGGGT
>NZ_PSTO01000054.1:0-18416 GCF_002930975.1 Rathayibacter sp. AY1A3
CATCGTCCGCGAGAGCACCGGCCCGGCCCCCGCCGCCTCCTGATGCTTCCGCGGGCCGGCTCCGCGGAAGCATCAGGAGGCGGCGGGGGCCGGGCCGGTGCTCTCGCGGACGATGAGGCGGGTCGGCACGAGCGAGACGCCGGTGCGCTCGCCCGACTCGAGCTCGCGCAGGAGGATGTCGACCGAGCGGCGGCCCGTGTCGCCGAAGAACTGGCGCACCGTCGTGAGAGGCGGCCAGAAGCTCGCCGACTCCTGCATGTCGTCGAAGCCCGCGACGCTCACCTCGCCGGGCACGGCGCGTCCGGCCTCGTGCAGGGCGCGCAGCACGCCGAGCGCCATCTGGTCGTTGGCGGCGAAGATCGCGGTGACCTCCGGATCGGCGGCGAGCCGCTTGCCGAGGCGGTAGCCGGAGTCGGTGGACCAGTCGCCGACCAGCACCTCCGGCACCGGGGCGCCGCGCTCGATCAGGGTCGACTCCCACGCCTCGTGGCGGCGCTCGGCGGAGTAGGAGCGGTCGGGGCCGGCGATGTGGTGCACGGTGCGGTGGCCGAGCCCGAGCAGGTGCTCGACGGCCTGGCGGGCGCCCGACATCTGGTCGGTGTCGACCACCGGGTACTTCTCGCCGCCGGCGGAGTCGACGACCACCACGGGCAGGTCCGGCGGGAGGACGATGTCTGCCTCGTCGAGCAGGTGCGCCTCGACGATGATGATGACGCCGTCGACCGCCTCCTCGCTCAGCCGGTGGAACGCGACCGACACCTCGCCCTGGGTGGGGTGGGAGACGGGGATGAGGGTGATCGAGTAGCCCGCGTCGGCGGCCGCGATCGCGATGGCGTCGAGGGTGCGCATGTTGCCGAACGAGGACAGCGTGAACATGATCACGCCGATGCTGTGGAAGCGGCCCGTCCGCAGGGCCCGCGCCGCGCTGTTGGGCCGGTAGCCGAGGGCCCGCATCGCCTCGAGGACCCGCTCGCGCGTCTCGCCGTCGACGTTCTGCTTGCCGTTCGACACCCGCGAGACCGTCTGGCCCGAGACGTTCGCGCGCCGGGCCACGTCGGCCATCGAGACGCCGCGTCGCGGCCGGGTGGACGGGGACGGGCGGTCGGTCTCGAGTGACATGGGCTTCCCTTTATAGCGCGCCGCCCGTCAGCCGTGGTGCATCGTGCGCCGAACCGTGACGCAGGAACAGTCGCGGGTGGCGACGTGGACATGCTACGGTGACGCTCTGCCATGTTGACGTGAACATGGCGGGCCCGCACTACTCCCCGAACGGAATCCCATGACGACGACGTCTCCCCCCGTCCCGCTGAGCGAGGTCGCCCCTCCGGCGTCCCCCCTCGCGGCCCCGAAGTCGCGGGCGAAGAGCGAGTGGAAGGGCCTGGCGTTCGTCGCCCCCTTCCTCGTCGTCTTCCTCCTGGTCTTCATCGCCCCGGTCGTCTACTCGATCTACCTCAGCCTCTTCCGCGAGCAGCTGGTGGGCGGCAACTCCTTCGTCGGCTTCGCGAACTACGCCGCGATCTTCACCGACCCGAACTTCTGGGAGGGCTTCGGCCGCGTCCTGCTGTTCCTGGTCGTGCAGGTCCCCGTGATGCTCGTGCTGGCCCTCGTCGCGGCCCTCGCGATCGACAGCGGGCGCCTCCACGGCACCGGCTTCTTCCGCATCGTGGTCTTCCTCCCCTACGCCGTCCCCGCGGTCGTCGCGGTGCTGATGTGGGGCTTCATCTACGGCGACAACTTCGGCCTGGCCGCGAACGTCAACGACCTGCTCGGCTCCGACGTCGTCCAGCCCTTCTCGCGCGACTGGATCCTCGCCTCGATCGGCAACATCGTCACGTGGGAGTTCGTGGGCTACAACATGCTCATCTTCTACTCCGCGCTGAAGACGATCCCCGGCGAGCTCTACGAGGCGGCCGAGATCGACGGCGCCGGCCCGATGCGCGTCATCCGCTCGATCAAGCTGCCCGCCCTGCGCGGCGCGATCGTCATCGCCACGATCTTCTCGATCATCGGCAGCTTCCAGCTGTTCAACGAGCCGAACATCCTCCGGACGCTGGCGCCGAACATCATCACCACCTACTTCACCCCGAACATGTACGCCTACAACCTGTCCTTCGCCGGTCAGCAGTACAACGCGTCGGCCACGGTCGCCATCGTCATGGGCGTGATCACCGCGGTGATCGCCTACGTCGTGCAGCTCCGCGGCGCGCGGAAGGAGAACTGATGGCCCTCGCGACCGCTCCCCGGACGCCCGCCCGCGCCCCGAAGCGCCCGGCCGCCCGCCGCGGCTCCTCGGTGCAGCCCAAGAAGTCGATCGCCTTCACCCTGCTGATGTCGGTCTTCATCCTCTACAGCCTCGTGCCGCTGGCCTGGCTGGTCATCAACGCGACGAAGACGCAGGCCGGCCTGCTCTCGAGCTTCGGCCTCTGGTTCGACGGCGACTTCGTCTTCTTCCAGAACATCGCCGACACCCTCAGCTACCGCGACGGGATCTTCCTCCGCTGGCTCGGCAACACCCTGCTCTACGTCGTCGTCGGCGCCGGAGGAGCGACGCTCCTGGCCACGCTCGCCGGCTACGGCCTCGCGAAGTTCCGCTTCACGGGCCGCAAGGCGGTCTTCGCCGTGGTGCTCGGTGCGATCGCGGTCCCCGGCACGGCCCTCGCCGTCCCGACGTTCCTCATGTTCAGCCAGCTCGGCCTGACCAACACCCCGTGGGCGATCATCATCCCCTCGCTGATCAGCCCGTTCGGCCTGTACCTGGTGTGGGTCTACGCGGTGGAGTCGGTGCCCACCGAGCTGCTCGAAGCGGCGCGGATGGACGGGGCGGGCGAGTTCCGCACCTTCTTCACCATCTCCATCCGCCTCCTCGCCCCCGGCATCGTGACCGTGCTGCTGTTCTCGGTCGTCGCGACCTGGAACAACTACTTCCTCCCGCTGATCATGCTGAGCGACCCCACCTGGTACCCGCTCACCGTCGGCCTCAACCAGTGGAACGCGCAGGCCACCGGCGTCAGCGCGCAGCCGATCTACAACCTCGTGATCACGGGCTCGCTCCTCACGATCATCCCCATCGTCGTCGCCTTCCTCGGACTCCAGCGCTTCTGGCAGTCCGGTCTGAGCGCCGGCAGCGTCAAGGGCTGAGCCCTCCCCCTACCCATCCCCCGGCCGGAGCGTCCTGCCCCGTCCACAGCACCCGCAGCACGAAGAAGTGAAGGGAAACACCACCATGAAGATCGCCCGTTCCGCCCTCAGGCGGACCCTGACGGTCGCGGCCGTCGCGGCCCTGGCCGCCGGCTCCCTCGCGGCCTGCTCGTCCACCTCCGGTGGCGGCACGACCACGAGCGCCGGCTCCGCCGCCGACCTCGACTCCGCCCTCGAGGCCGGTGGCAAGATCACGTACTGGAGCTGGACCCCCAGCGCCGAGGCGCAGGTCGCCGCGTTCGAGAAGGCCTACCCGAAGGTCGACGTCGAGCTCGTCAACGCCGGCACCAACAAGGACGAGTACACCAAGCTCGAGAACGCGATCAAGGCCGGCTCGGGCGCCCCCGACGTCGTCCAGATCGAGTACTACGCCATGCCGCAGTTCGCGCTGTCGGACTCGCTCCTCGACCTGTCGCAGTACGGCATGGGCGACCTCGAGGACAAGTACTCCGCCTCCACCTGGGGCAGCGTCAACATCGACGGCAAGCTCGTCGGCCTCCCGCAGGACTCGGGCCCCATGGCGCTGTTCTACAACAAGACCGTCTTCGACCAGTACGGCATCGCCGTCCCCGCCACCTGGGACGAGTACGTCGCCGCGGCCGAGAAGCTGCACACCGCCGACCCGTCGAAGTACATCACCGCCGACACCGGCGACGCCGGCTTCGCGACCAGCATGATCTGGCAGGCGGGCGGCGAGCCGTTCACCACCGACGGCACGGACGTGAAGATCGACCTCGCCGACGAGGGCACCGCCAAGTGGACCGGCGTCTGGAACCAGCTCGTCGAGAAGAAGCTGCTCTCGGACACCCCCGCCTGGGGCGACGAGTGGTACAAGGGCCTCGCCGACGGCTCCATCGCCTCGCTGGTGACCGGCGCCTGGATGCCCGGCGTGCTGGAGTCCAGCGTCCCCGACGCCTCCGGCGACTGGGCCGTCGCGCCGATCCCGACCTACGACGGCACCGCCGTCAGCGCCGAGAACGGCGGTGGCGGCCAGTCCGTCACCAAGCAGAGCGAGAACCCGGCGCTGGCCGCCGCGTTCCTGCGCTGGCTGAACAGCGACCAGGCCTCGGTCGACGTCTTCCTGCAGAGCGGCGGATTCCCGTCGACCACGGCCGACCTCGACAGCTCGGACTTCACCGGTCAGGAGTCGGAGTACTTCGGCGGCCAGAAGATCAACGAGGTGCTGACCCAGGCCTCGAAGGACGTCCGCTCCGGCTGGTCGTACCTGCCCTACCAGGTCTACGCGAACAGCGTCTTCGGCGACACCGTCGGCCAGGCGTACGCCAACGGCACCAGCCTCGACCAGGGCCTCGCCGATTGGCAGAGCAAGCTCGTCCAGTACGGCAACGCGCAGGGCTTCACCGTCTCGGAGTAGCACCACTGCTCGACGCGGGGCCGGCCGGATCGCTCCGGTCGGCCCCGCGTCGTTCTCACGCTCGGACACACCGGGCACCGATCCTGAGGGGGATCCAGATGACCACCGCTCCCGAGAGCCGCTTCGCCATCGGCACCGCCGACTTCGAGCTCGACGGCCGCCCGCACCGCATCCTGTCGGGGGCGCTGCACTACTTCCGCATCCACCCGGACCTCTGGGCCGACCGGATCCGCAAGGCCCGCCTGATGGGCCTGAACACCATCGAGACCTACGTCGCCTGGAACGCGCACGAGCCGCGCCGCGGCGAGTGGCGCGAGGACGCCGGGCTCGACCTGGGCCGCTTCCTCGACCTGATCGCCGCCGAGGGCATGCACGCGATCGTGCGCCCCGGCCCCTACATCTGCGCGGAGTGGGACAACGGCGCCCTCCCGGCCTGGCTCTTCCGCGACCCCGAGGTGGGCGTGCGCCGCTCGGAGCCGAACTACCTCGCCGCGGTCAGCGACTACCTGCGCCGCGTGTACTCGATCGTGGCCCCGCGCCAGATCGATGCCGGCGGGCCCGTGGTCCTCGTGCAGATCGAGAACGAGTACGGCGCGTACGGCTCCGACAAGGAGTACCTGGCCGAGCTCGTGCGGGTGACCCGCGACTCCGGCATCACGGTCCCGCTGACCACCATCGACCAGCCCACTCCGCAGATGCTCGCCGACGGCAGCCTGCCGGGCCTGCACCTGACCGGCTCGTTCGGCTCGCGGACCACGGAGCGCCTCGCGACGCTGCGCGAGTTCCAGCCCACCGGCCCGCTGATGTGCATGGAGTTCTGGTGCGGCTGGTTCGACGACTGGGGCACCCAGCACCACACGACGGACGCCGACGCCTCCGCCCAGGAGCTCGACACGCTGCTCGCGGCCGGCGGCTCGGTCAACATCTACATGTTCCACGGCGGCACCAACTTCGGCCTGACCAGCGGCGCGAACGACAAGGGCCGCTACGCCGCGATCACGACGAGCTACGACTACGACGCCCCGCTCGACGAGGGCGGCGACCCGACCGCGAAGTTCTGGGCGTTCCGCGACGTCCTCGCGCGCTACGCGCCGGTGCCGGAGGAGGTGCCCGCGGTGCGCCCGCCGGCCCCCGCCCTGACCGCTCCGCTCGTCCCCGGCCCGGCGCTGCTCGGCCTCGGCCAGGCGTTCGGACCGGCCGCGCACCTCGACGCGATGGCCAGCTTCGACGACCTCGGCCACGACGACGGCTTCGTGCTCTTCACGACGACGCTCGACGGCTCCTCCGCTCCGGCCCGCCTCGTGGTGGGCGAGGAGGTGCGCGACCGCGCCTGGGTGCTGCTGGACGGCGTGCCGGTGGGCGTGCTGGCGCGCGACCACCACGAGCGGGCGCTGACTCTGCCGAGCGGACGGGGCGAGCTCGCGATCCTGGTCGAGAACCAGGGCCGGGTGAACTACGGCACGCGCATCGGCGAGCACAAGGGCCTGATCGGAGGCGTGACGCTCGACGGCGCCCCGCTGACCGGCTGGGCGGCGCGTGCCCTCGCGCTGGAGTGCCTCCCCGACCTGGCCGTCGCGGCGCCGGCGTTCTCGGCCGGACCCCAGCTCGCCTCCGGCTCGTTCGACCTCGACGAGCAGGCCGACCTGTACGTGGACACGCTGCACTGGGGCAAGGGACTGGTCTGGGTGAACGGCTTCCTCCTCGGACGCTACTGGCGCCGCGGACCGCAGCGGACGCTGATCGTCCCCTCGCCGGTCACCCGCGCCGGCCGCAACCGCGTCGTGGTGCTGGAGCTGGAGGGCATCGCCGAGCCGGAGATCCGCCTGCTCGCGGGAGCCGAGCTCGGGCACACCGAGATCTGAGCGGCGGAGCGGAGGCGCGAGCGGCCGTCGGAGGCGTGGGTTCGGGGTTCCCGGCTCCGTCGTGCGGGTGGGGCCGGGCCGACTCCGATCTGCACGCGCTGCCGGACCGCCTCCGGTCTGCGGGTGCCACCGGGCCGCCTCCGTCCTGCGGGCGGCGCCGGGCCGCCTCCGGGACGCGGGGCTCTGCTAGCCTCAGGCGCCCCGGTGCGGCGCCGGCGGGCGAAGGGGGAGACATGATGTCCAAGACACTGCTGCGTACGACTCTGGTCGGAGGCGCGCTGCTGCTCGCCCTCTCGGGCTGCGCGGGGACCGCGACGAGCGGATCGACCCTCCGCCCGTTCACCCCGACGCTCCCCTCGTCGTCGGCCGCCCCGTCCGCCACCGCGACGGCCGCCGCCCCTGCCGCCGACACCGCTCAGAAGACCGGCGAGCAGGTGGCCGCCGTGCTGACCGGGGTGCAGTTCGTGCCCGGCGAGTACGCGAGCATCCAGGAGATGCTCGACTCGATCTACCCCGGCCTCACCGCGACCGACGCGAGCTGCCTCTCGCCGTTCGGCCTGGGCTGGGACACCGCGCAGCCCGCCGCCGGACTTTCGTACGGCACCAGCGCCGACCGCTCCATGACCGCCGTCGTGTCGAGCACCGGCACCGCCGACGCGGCCGCCTCGCTCCTCGCGAGCGCCACCGACGCGACCACGCGCTGCGCCTCCGGCTCGACGCTCTTCGCGATGCAGGGCGTGCCGGTCGAGACGACCGTCGAGCGCGCCGAGCAGACGCTGACCGGCGCCGACGAGACGCTCGGCTGGAAGGTGTCCGGAGCCGTGGGCGGAAAGCCGTTCTCGCTCGTGGGCATCACCGCGCGCGTCGGCGGCGACGCGGTCGCGCTCGTGGGCTGGGACCCGACGACGAACACCTCGTACGTCCCGCGCGCGACGCAGCTCGTCGTCGACGGGCTGTAGGGCGCTGGGCGCTGGGCGCTCTGGCTCTGGCTCTGAGCTCTGAGCTCTGAGCTCTGAGCTCTGAGCTCTGAGCTCTGAATCCTGCGCTCGGCCGTCCTCCCCTCCGCGAGAGTCCAGGAGTTGTCGCACTCGACGCCGAGTGCGACAACTCTTGAACAGTGGGCGCGGGTCGAGCGCCGGGACTCCGAGCTCTGAGCTCTCAGCTCTGCACTTCGACGCCCTCTCCTTCGCGACTGTCCGGGAGTTGTCGCACTCGACGCTGAGAGCGACAACTCTTGAACAGTGGGCGGAGGATCAGGCCGAGCGCCTGAGCTCAGAGCGCTGCGCGTTGCGCGTTGCGCGTTGCGCGTTGGGCTTCGGGCTTCGGGCTTCGGGCTTCGGGCTTCGGGCTTCGGGCTTCGGGCTTCGAGCTTCGGGCTTCGGGCTTCGGGCTTCGGGCTTCGGGCTTCGACGCTCGCTCCTCCGCGAGAGTCCAGGAGTCGTCGCAGTCGACGCCGAGTGCGACGACTTCTGAACAGTGGGCGGAGGATCGGGGCGGAGCGGGCACCGGGCACCGCGCACCGGGCACCTCGCCGGGCTCCAGCCACCCCGCACGGCGCTGGAGCGAGCCTCAGGCCAGCCAGGAGAGGGTGCCGCCGTGGGCGGCCGCGCTCGCGAGCGGGACGCCGTCGGCGGCGAGCAGGAACCGGGTCGGCTCGGGAGCCGTGCGGTCCCCGCGCGCGGCGACGAGGTGCGGGAGCAGCGCCTCCGCCTCGAGCGTCACCAGGCTCGCGCCGCGATCGGCGACCGTCGCCAGGACACTCTCGCGCGCGGCCCACGGAAGATAGACCAGGGTCCCGAGCGAGACGACCACCGTCCGCAGACCCGGCGGCACCGCGTCGAGCAGGGCGGGCAGCTCGGCGGCCGCATCGCCCGCGACGATCGTCGGCGGGTCGTCCTGCAGAGCCTCCACGGCCGAGCGGAGCCGCGCGGTCCGCTCCGGACGGTCGGGCGGGAGCAGTGCCTCCAGCCAGGCGACGTCCTCGGGCGAGCGTGCGTCGAGCGGCGCCAGGTCGAGCCCCCGGCGCCATGCGACGACCGGCAGCCGCCCCGGCGCCGCGCCTCCGCTCACCGCGCACCGCAGCAGAGGCGCGCCCGACCCGAACCTCGTCTCGCCGTCGCTCGCCGTGAAGGCGTAGGAGTACCGCTCCGGCGCCAGGCAGAGCCCTGCGGAGGCGCCGATCTCGACGAGCGCCACCGGCTCACCGGGTTCCGTGATCCGCTCCAGCGCTGCGACCAGGGGCGCGCACCGCAGCGCCTCGTTGGTCTGCGTCCTCCGCTCGGCGGCGATCGGTGCCACCCGCGCCCATTCGCTCCGGAGCCACGCGGCGAATCCGGCGCCGTCGACGTCGGGCACGCCGAGCAGCCGCGCGACCGAGAAGAGCAGGGACGGCTGCCGGTGCTGCGCGGGCAGCTCGTCGATCAGGGCGAGGAGGCGCGCATCCTCCGCGACGGCGAGCGCCCACTCGACCTGCCGCTCGGAGGTCTGCGCGAGCTCGACGGCGGCGCGGCGGAAGCGGTCGGCGGAGGAGGGCATGCCTCCATCCTGAGGGAGCGGCGGAACGGTGCCTGCAGGCGGGCGGAGGACCTGCGCGCCGGGCGACGGCCCCGTCCCCGCGGATGTCGGTGGTCGCCGGTAGAACGGACTCATGTCCGACACCGCTCCGAGCCCCGCGTCCGCGCCGGTCCGCGAGCGGCGCCTGCTCGACATCCGGCGGATCTACGCCGAGCCGGCCGCGCTCGAGCTGCCCCGCGGGCAGGAGGTCGTGGCGCGGTGGCCGGGCGCCGAGATCGTGCCCGTCGAGTCGCACTGGCTGATCCCGGAGGTGCACGGCGACGAGGCGAACGTCGCGCGCTGGGTGCGCATCAAGACGGAGGCGCTCGTGCTCGGGGTGAAGAAGTCGCTCGTCACGCGCCCGAACGGCCGCTCGGCCGACTTCATCGCCCCCTCCACCGCCAACGGCTGCGCCATGGCGTGCGTCTACTGCTACGTGCCACGGAGGAAGGGCTACAGCAACCCGATCACGCTCTTCACGAACATCGAGCAGATCCAGCGCCACCTCGCCCGTCACATCGCCAAGCAGGGCCCCAAGGCCGAGGCGAACCAGTGCGACCCGGAGGCCTGGGTCTACGACATCGGCGAGAACAGCGACTGCTCCGTCGACGCGCTGCTGAGCGAGAACGTCCGCGACCTCTGCGAGCTGTTCCGGATGTCGCCCACCGCCAAGGCGTCCTTCGCGACCAAGTACGTCAACCGCGAGCTCCTCGAGTGGGACCCGCTCGGGCGCACGCGCATCCGGTTCTCGCTGATGCCCGCCGAGACGGCGAAGGTCACCGACATCCGCACCTCGCCGATGGCCGAGCGGATCGCGGCGATCAACGACTTCGTCGACGCCGGCTACGAGGTGCACGTCAACTTCTCGCCCGTGATCCTCACCGAGACCTGGCAGCAGGACTGGACCGAGCTCTTCGACCAGCTCGACGCCGCCCTCCACCCGCGGGCGAAGGCGCAGCTCGCGGCCGAGGTGATCCTCCTCACGCACAACGAGGGCCTGCACGAGGTGAACCTCGGCTGGCACCCGAAGGCGGAGTCGCTGCTCTGGCAGCCGGGACGCCAGGAGCAGAAGGTCTCCGAGAACGGCGCCGTCAACATCCGCTACCGACGCGACCTCAAGCGCGCCGCCCTCGACCGCTTCCGCGCCCTCCTCGCCGAGCGCCTCCCCTACTGCCGCGTCCGCTACGCCTTCTGAGCGTCGGCACCCCCGCCGGAGCGGCGGCGCGACGACTCGCGGAGGAGCGCACCCTCCCGCGCACGCCGAGACACCGCCGGCCCGCCCGACACACCGCCGTTGAGGCGGTGTCTCGCGCACGAGCACGGTGTCTCGACGCAGCCGCCCCGCCCTTCGGAGGCACCCGCAACTGAGCCCCGGAGTCACCCGGCTGGGAGTACGCCCGGCGGCCGGGGCCACTGCTTCGCATTCCGGATAGCGGCACGTGCCCTCCGAACGAGGGGCGTACTTTCGGAGAACAGCCGGAGGGACGGCCCGACCGCCCGACTCCACGGGCCTGCAGAGCAGGCGTCAGCGGGGATCGACGGCTCGGCGCGACGGCATCCGGTCTCGACATCCCGGAGCCCGGCACCCCCGGATCGACACTCCGGACACTCGACTCGGCGGCACAGCACACCCCGGGTCCTGCTCCCCACGAACACCCCCACCATCTCGCACTCCCCCTCCCGGCGGCACTCGCCGGGGCACCCCACCGTCGCGGCCGGCACCCGCGACACAGCACAGAACGGCGGCACGCACCATGGGCGCTCTCCTCTACGGCACTCCCCCCACCTCGCACGAGATCGACGACCGCGCGCTCGCGCACCTCCAGATCGTCATGATCAACAAGTTCCGCCGCGACGAGGCGTTCGCCTTCCAGCTCGACGCCTCGAGCGCGCACGGCACCGGACGCCAGACGCTCTGGCTGCACCCGACCATCCCTCTCCAGTTCTCGTTCCACGGAAGCCGCATGCCGGCGATCAACGCCACCTGGGTGCGCGCACTGATGGAGGAGGCCAACAGCGGCCGGGGCCTGCGGATCGTCACCGAGCCGGCGCAGCAGCCCGAGTCCTCCGGGCTCACGCACGCTGCCTGAGCGCGCCGTGTCCAGGCGCGACGACGACGAGCCGATGGAGGTCACCGACTTCGTCGAGCTCGCCGGTGCGGTGCACGACGACGCGGGCTTCGAGTGCTCCTCCACTGTCGACGGTGTGACGGGCGCGCTCTGCGTGCTGCCCGACTCCCTGGTGCTGCGGAGCGCCGGCACCGGCGACTCGACCCGCGTCGGCACCCGCGACATCCGCTCCTGGCGGGCCACTCCGGCCGGCGCCACCTTCTCGCTCGCCGTGGAAGCCGGAGCGCGGCACACCGTGGTGCTGCTCACGCAGTTCCAGGCGGCGACCGTCCAGGCCATGACCCGCGCCGCCGGACCCGCGACTGGTTTATCCGCTTAACGAATTCCCCGTTCGGGGCACGCGGTGAGGAGCGCTCCTCGTGCGACCCTGATCGGGATGAACGAGAAGGACGAGGTCATGCGCTCCGACATCGGCGGGCGTGACATCGAGCAGGCGCGGGCCCTCTTCGAGCAGTCGTACAACGGGCACCGCTTCGTCGTCGAGCCCGGCGAGGACTTCTCGTACCGCTACACCTCCGTCGGCGACGGCGATGTGACGCTCCGCGGCAGCCAGTTCGCCGGCTCCGTGCAGGGCTCGATCCAGACCGAGGGCGAGTACGTCGTCTCGTGGCTGACCGCCGGCGCGGGCGTCACCGATCTCGACGGCGACGCGGTGACCCTCGGATTCGGGCAGCCGGCGATCTTCGTCAACGACCGCCCCAGCCGGTTCGAGTTCCACGACTACCGCCAGAACCTCATCCACTTCGACGGCGCGTACCTCGAGGGCATCGCGGAGGAGGTCGAGGGCACCCGCGGCCCCCTCCTCTTCGACACGACCTCACGGCCCGAGGGCGCGGCGCTGCGGCGCTGGTCGGCGACCGTCGCGACGGTCGCCCGGGTGATCTACGACGCCGACAGCTCGCCGCTGCTGCGCCGCGAGGCCGACCGCGCGGTCGCCGTCGCCCTGCTCGAGACCTTCCCGCACTCGACGCTGGACACTCCCGGCGACCTCGGAGTACCCCGCTCGGGGCGCCTCCGCCAGGCGATCGAGTACATGTACGAGCACGCCCACGAGCCGCTCCGGACCGAGCAGATCGCCGACGCGGCGGGCATCGGCCTGCGGACGCTGCAGACCGAGTTCCGGCGCGAGTTCGGCTTCACCGCGGTCGACTACCTGCGGCGGATCCGGCTGGACGGCGTGCAGAAGGAGCTGCGGGCGGGCGAGTCCGGAGTCGTCAGCGTCAGCGAGGTCGCACGGCGCTGGGGCTTCGCGCACCTCGGCCGGTTCTCGGCCTCGTACGCCCACCGCTTCGGCGAGCGCCCCAGCACCACGCTGGACACCTGAGGCGTCAGAGGTAGTCGGTCCCGCCGTCGTCCTCGCTGTCGTCGCCCTCGCCGCGCGGCTGCACGGTCGGCCGCGCGGGCTGGAGCCGTCGGGTCTTCTCGCGCATCGACTCCACCGCCTCCGGATCGTCGAGGTCGACGCCGCGGTCGAGCGCCGGGCTGGTGAAGAGCTGGCTGGCCGGTCCGACCAGGAGACGGGTCTCGCCTCGCAGCCCCTCGTCCGAGAGCGACGGCACCACGACCAGGTCCGACTTCCCCACGTTCGCCAGCGCCTGCGCGTACTCGACGACCGCCGAGCACACCTCGTCGCCCAGCAGCACGAATCCGCTCGCGTAGTACAGCTTCTGCATCTCGCCCTCCCCTGGATCCCGGACCGCCCCTCCGGTCGGCCCGTCCCCCGACGCTAGGACGGCGCCGACCGGGCGCCCCACCCCTTGACGGGGGTGGGGCGGAGGGGTCAGAGTCCGCGCGGAGGGGTCAGTCGCAGCGCGGTCGCGAGCGCCTCGACGACGCGGGTCGCGCGCACGTCGCCGACCCCCTCCATCCGGTTGGTGAGGAACGCGAAGCCGACTCCCGCGTCCGGGTCGGCGAAGGCGACCTGTCCGCCCGCGCCGTCGTGCCCGAAGCCGCTCGGCGTGAGGTACCGGCGCGCGTCCGTGCCGAGCTGGAAGCCGCAGCCCCAGGCCGGCCACGGGCCCGGCACCGGCCACACCGGCGGGCCGCTGCTGAGCGGAGCGGTGGCCCGCTCGATCGTCGCGTCCTCGAGCAGCCGCACGCCGTCCGTCTCGGTGAACGCCGCCGACCAGATCGCGGCGAGCGCCCGGGCCGAGCCGATGCCGCCCGCCCCGGGGATCTCGGCGGCCTGCAGCACGGGATCGTTGAAGCCCGTGCCCGGTCCGACGAGCTCGACGGGCAGCGCACCGCCGAGGGTCATCGCCCGCTCGCCCCAGTCGACGACTCCGGGGGTGCGCGCCGCGGCCTGCGCCGCCGTGAGCTCGGCGAGGGTGGGGCCGACGAGCATCGTCGCGACGCGGCCCTGCTCGGAGGCGGGCAGCCCGATCCACGCCTCCGCGCCGACCGGTCCGGCGATCCGCTCCTGGAACGCGGCGCCGACGCTCCGCCCGGTCACCCGGCGGATCACCTCGCCGATCAGCCAGCCGTGCGTGATCGGGTGGTACGCGTACCCCGTGCCCGGCTCCCACAGGGGCTCCTGCTCGGCGAGGCGCCCGGCGACGAGGTCCCAGTCGGCGAGGTCGGCGGTCGTGAGCGGGAGGCGGGGGGCCGAGAGCCCGGCCCGGTGGGCGAGCAGGTCCTGCACGCGCACGTCGGCCTTGCCCGCCGCGGCGAACTCGGGCCAGTAGTCGGCCACCCGGGCGTCGTAGTCGAGCAGCCCCTCCTGCACGAGACGTGCGGCGAGGAGGGAGACGAGGCCCTTCGTGCACGAGAAGACGACGCTGAGGGTGTCCTCCCGCCACGGCTCCTCCGCCCCCGCCTCTCCCGCCCAGAGGTCGACGACCGGCCGGCCGTGCAGCCGCACCGCGACCGCCGCTCCCGAGCCGGGCCGGACGGCCTCGGCGAAGGCATCGCGGACCCCCTCGAACCCGGGCTCCACGACTCCGTGCACCGCGGTCACCCCTTCACCGCGCCCTGCAGCAGAGCGGTGATGAACTGCCGCTGGAAGATCACGAAGACCAGGATCGTCGGCACGATGATCAGCAGCGCGCCCGCGTTGAGCAGCGGGATGCTGTTGCTGTACTGCCCCTGGAAGAAGGTGAGCGCTCCGGCGACGGTGCGGTCCAGCGGATCGGAGACGAGCACCACCGGCAGGAGGAACTGGTTCCAGGTCCAGAGGAACAGCAGGATCGCGAGCGCCGACAGGGCCGGGCGCGCGAGCGGCAGCTGGATCCGCCGGAACTCCTGCCAGGTCGTCGCGCCGTCCACGCGCGCCGCCTCCGAGAGCTCGGACGGGATCCGGACGAAGTGCGCGCGCATCCACACGACGCTGAAGGGCATGTAGAGCCCGATCAGCGGCAGGATGATCGCCCACTGCGTGTTCAGCAGGCCCAGCGACTGGATCTCGTAGTACAGCGGGATGATCAGCGACTCGAACGGGATCGTGAGCCCGAGGATGAGGAACACGAAGACGAACCCGCCGCCGCGGATGCGCAGGTTGCCGAGCGCGTAGCCGGCGAGGGTCGCGAAGAGCAGGCTGATCGGGACGACTCCGAGCACGATCAGGGCGCTCGACCCCATGAGCTGCAGGACGTGCCCGGTCTCGAAGGCCTGGGCGAAGTTGCCCCACTGCGGGTCCGTCGGCCAGGTGAGGCCGGTCGGATTCACGTCCGCCGGCTGCAGCGCCGCCGAGAGCATGTTGACCAGCGGGATGACGGTCAGCACGAGCACGACGATCAGGACGACGCGGCCGATGACGACCTCGGACTTGGTGACGATCATCGGTCGCTCACTCTCGAGAGGCGCTGGAGGGGGAGGACGCAGGCGAGCACGAGCACCATCAGCACGATCCCGAAGGCGGAGGCGAGACCCACGTCGCTCTGCGTGAAGCCGATCCGGTAGATCGAGATGCCGGGCACCAGAGTCGAGCGGCCGGGGCCGCCGAGCGTGGTCGTGTAGATGATGTCGAAGCTGCTCAGCGCCGCGATCACGGTGATCGTGGTGAGCACCGAGATCTCCTGGCGCAGGCCCGGGACCGAGATGGTGAAGAACTCCCGCAGCCACGTGCCGCCGTCGAGACGGATGGCCTCGTAGAGCGAGACGTCGATCTTGCCGATGCCGGTGAGGAAGAGGACCGTGCAGAGCCCGGTGAGCACCCACGAGCCGATCAATCCGACGGCGGGGAGGGCGGTCTGGAAGTCGCCCAGCCACGGCCGCGCGAGCGAGCCGAGCCCGACGGCCTGCAGGATCTGGTTGACCGCTCCGGTCTGCGAGTACATCCACGACCAGGCGATGCCGGCCGCGGCGAGCGGGATGATCTGCGGCAGGAACAGGATCGTCTGCGACACGCTCGAGAAGACGCCGGGGCGCATCGAGCGCAGCAGGCTCGCGAGGACCAGGCCCGCCGAGACCGGGATCACCGTGAAGTAGAGGATCAGCACGAAGGCGTTGCCGATCGAGCCGAGCAGGTCCGGATCGGTGAACACGCGGAGGTAGTTCGAGAAGCCCACCCACTCGGAGGGGCCGACGCCGTTCCACTTGTAGAACGAGTACTGCACCCCGGTGATCAGCGGATAGATGACGAACGCGATGTAGACGAGCAGGGCCGGCACGACGAAGAGCCAGCCGACGAGGGTCGCCCGCCGCGCCGCAGTGCTCCTGCGGCGCGGCGCCCCGCTCCGGCCCCCGCGGTCGACGGCGCTCGAGACGAGAGGGCCGGCCGCGGTCATCCGGCGAGTTCCTTCGCGTAGAACTCCTGCACGGCCGTGACGAAGTCCTGGCCGGAGATCTGGCTGGTCACCAGCAGCTGCGACTCCGGGATGATCGCGCCCGCGTAGATGCCCGCGGTCGCGTTCGACATGAAGTCGACCTGGCCGTCCTCCGCGCCGATCTGCGCCGACATGGCGAGCGCCTGCTCGAGCAGCGAGCCCGACTCGACCTCGGGGAGCGCCTGGGCCGGGTCGCCGCCGGGAGCGGCACCGGTCACGTCGACGACGATCTGGCGCGCGGCCTCGTTCGTGTGGATCCAGTTGAGGAAGAAGACGATCTCGTTGAGGTGCGACGACTTCGCGGCGACCGAGAACGAGTTGGCGGCGCCCATGGCCACGTGGTTCCCGCCCTCCTCGGCCGGGGGCACCAGGAAGAAGTCGACGCCGTCGCCCATCTTGGTCTGCGTGTCGGCGGCCGCCCAGTTGCCGTTGAAGGCGAACAGGCCCTCGCCGCCCTGGAAGCGGCTGACGAAGGAGGAGTAGTCGATCGCGTTGATGTCCGAGGGGAAGTAGCCCGCGTCGGCCCAGGTGCGGACGAGCTCCGCGCCCTTCACGTTGCCGTCGGTCTCGTAGGTGGCGCCGGGGACCGTGAAGATCCAGTCGGCCATCTCCTGCTTGTCGGCGTACTGGTTCATCGCCGCCTGCACGACGAAGTTGACCACCCCGTCCTTGTCGCCGGCCATGATCGGCAGGACGCCGCCGGCCTTCGCCTTCGCGAGGTCCTCCTCGAACTCGGCGAGCGTGGTCGGCGGGGCGTCGATCCCGAGCTGCTTCGCGAGCTCGAGGTTCATGTAGATGCCGGTGACGCTGTAGCCCAGGCCCAGCTGGTAGAGCGAGCCCTTCCCGCGGACGCCGTCGGAGTCGACGCGGAGCGGGGCGAGCTGCGAGGCCGACCAGGCGTCCCAGCCGTAGGCGTCGAACCACGGGTCGAGGTCGGCGAGGAGGCCGTCCTTGACGGTGTCGCCGATGGTGGGCAGGCGGATGAGGTCCGGCGGGGTGTCGCTCGCGAGCAGCTTCGGCGAGTTGGCGGTGAGGTTCGCGAAGGTGTCGCGGTTGATGGTGAATGTGACGTTCGGGAACTGCTTCGTGAACTCCTCCGTCAGCTTGTCGGTGACGGGGAAGCCGGTCTCGTCGGCGATGACGAGCTCGACGGTGTCGCTGGTGAGCTCAGTGCTCACGTCGACCGAGGAGCTCGCTGCCGGAGCGCTCGAGCCTCCGGGCGCGCAGGCGGCGAGGGTGAACAGGGCCGCGACCGAGCCGGCGCCGACCAGGACGGTCCTGCGGCCGATCGGCGTGCCGGGGGTGGGGAAAGACATGCGGTGACTCCTTCGTCGTGGGTGCAGGTGCTGCTGGTGCCCGGCCGCCCGGAGGGGCTCGAGCCGCGGCTCCGGACGGCCGCCTGAAACCTTTGAGCGGGGGACTAAAAGGTTTCAGGTGTGGATATAGTCTGTGCACACGGAAGACTTGTCAAGGGCGACGGCGGGAGGCGGCGGGCATGGCGAAGAAGCGCGTGACGCTCGCCGACGTGGCCCGCGAGGCCGGGCTGTCGATCTCGGCCGCGTCGATGATCCTCAACGGGAAGCCCGAGACCGGACTGTCGAAGGACGCCCACGAGCGGGTGTTCGCCGCCGCCGAGGCGCTGCACTACCGGCCCAACGTCGCCGCCCGTGGGCTCCGCACCGACAAGACCCGCACGATCGGCTTCATCTCGGACCAGATCGCGACCACGCGCTTCGCCGGCGGCCTGATCAAGGGCGCGCTCACGGCGGCCGAGGCGGCCCGGCACGTCGTCCTGCTCCTCGAGACCGGCGGCGATCCGGCGCGCGAGGCCGAGGCCGTCGACGCGGTGCTCGACCGCCAGGTCGACGGCATCATCTTCGCCTCGATGCGCTCCCGCGAGTTCTACGTGCCGGAGCTGCCCGCCTCCACCTCCGTGGTGATGCTCAACGCGACGAACTCGCAGCACCCCGCGTCGATCCTGCCCGACGAGTACGCGGGCGGGCGCGCCGCGGTGGAGCTGCTGCACGCGCACGGCTACCGCGACGGGATCGCGCTGATCGGGCAGAACGACGAGGTCGAGCGCGACCGCTTCCGCTCGGCGACGGTGGCCGAGCGCGTCGCCGGCATCCGCGACGCCATGGCCGAGAAGGGGCTCGCGTTCGTCGCCGAGGAGTCGATCCCCGACTGGGAGCCCGAGCACGGCCACCGCGCGGTCGCCGACCTGCTGGCGCGGCGCGATGACATCCGCCTCCTGCTCTGCCTCAACGACCGGATGGCGTTCGGCGCCTACCAGGCGGTCGCGGAGGCGGGACTCTCGATCCCCGGCGACGTCGCCGTGGTGTCGTTCGACGACGACGAGCTGGCCGCCTACCTCCGCCCCGGGCTGACGACCGTGGCGCTGCCGCACGAGGAGATGGGCCGCCGGGCGGTCGAGCTGCTGCTCAGCGGCGCTCCGGGAGAGCGGGTGCTGGTGCCGATGCCGCTGGTGGAGCGGGCGTCGACGCGGCGGGTCTGACGGGGCGGGGCTGATCGGGGA
>NZ_PSTO01000055.1:0-17404 GCF_002930975.1 Rathayibacter sp. AY1A3
GGGCGAGCCCGCCGGGCCGCAGACGAGCGGCCTCGAGAGGACCGTCGACGACGATCTCGCCGGCGACCGGGCCGAGGTCGACCTGATCGTCCCGGTCGCCGGCGAGATCGTCGTCGACGGTCCTCTCGAGGCCGCTCGTCTGCGGCCCGGCGGGCTCGCCCTCCTCCGGCGCGACGATTCCGCTCGGTTCCGGGCGGAGGAGGACTCCGCCTGGCTGGCGCTGAGGACGTCCTGGGGCAGGCTCGGCCTCACGAGCGCACAGTCCGGCGGGCCGTCCTGCACGCTGCTCGCCGTCGACAGCTACAGCGGCGCCTTCGTCTCCCTCGTCAACGCGACCCTCAACGCGGACCTCTCGGCGGGCGATCCCGGCTTCAGCGAGCTGCGCCGGGCGCTCGAGGCGACCGCGTCGGCCCTGATCAAGCAGAGCCTGCCGCCTGCCCGTCCCGAGGACGGACTCGAGGGCGTCCTCCTCCGCGCGATCGCCGTCATCGACGCGGAGGCGGGTGATGCGGACTTCACCGCCGGCGTTCTCGCGATGCGGCTCGGCGTCTCGCGGGCGACACTGGACCGCGCCTTCCATCGCCGGGGCACGACCGTGGCCGCGACCCTCCGCGAGCGGCGCGTGCACCTCGCCGCGTCGCTGCTCGCCGCGAGCCCGTCGCTCTCGCCCTCGGCTCGCGCGGTCGTGGCCGAGCGGGCCGGCTTCCGGACGCTGAGGGCGATGGACCGCGCGCTGAGCCGTTCGCGCGACGTCGACCGCGGCTGATCCGACCGGACATCGGCGTCCGCGTCGCTCCAGGATGCGCTCGGGATTCGTCGAACCGGTTCGCCTCTTCTCTGGAGTGTCGGGAAATGATCCGGTTAGGCTCTTCACGTTGACGTCAACATAGTGTTACCGTGAACATCGCCGCGTACGAAGCCGGCACACTCCCTCCCCTCAGCAATGGTGCCGACCCTGGAGCAAAGCGCGATGAAGCCTTTCCTGCGACCACTCGTCCTCGTGACGGCCGTGGCCCTCACCGTCCCCCTTCTGACGGCCCAATCGGCGAGCGCCGCTCCCTCCGACAGCCTCGTCCTGCGCTACGCGCTCGACGAGACGAGCGGCACGACCGTCGCCGACAGCTCGGGCAAGGGCCGCACCGGCACGCTCGTCAACGGAGCCGCTCCTCGCGGAGCCGCGGGCGTCGCCCTCGACGGGACCGACGACTACGTCAAGCTGCCCGACGACCTGCTCGCGGGCCTGAACTCGATCACGGTCAGCACCGAGGTCCTGGTGAACGCGAACCAGGGCACGCCCTACTTCATCTGGGGCCTCGGCAACACGACGAACGGCGCCGGGAACGGCTACCTCTACACGACGGGCAACGGCTACAAAGCCTCGATCGCCACCGGCAACTGGACCACCGAGCAGACCGTCAACTCCAACGCGAACCTCGCGCGCAGCGTCTGGAAGACCCTCACCTACACGCTCGACGACGCGAGCGACACCGCACGCCTCTACCTCGACGGCACCCAGGTCGCGCAGCAGACAGGAGTGACCATCACTCCCGCCGCGATCGGCAACGGCACCACCACCGCGAACGCGATCGGCCGCTCCGTCTACACGGCGGACAAGACCCTCGCCGGCTCGGTCCGCGACTTCCGCGTCTACAGCACGGCGCTCAGCGCGGCCGACGTCGCGACCCTCCAGGCCCCGGACAGCACGCGCGTCTCCCGCGACTCCGCCGCCCTGGACCTCGGGAGCCTCTCCTCGGTCTCCGCGAACCTCACCTTCCCGACGACCGGCCCCAACGGCTCCGCCATCGTCTGGGCCTCGAGCAACTCCGCGGTCGTCTCGACCAGCGGAGTCGTCACGCCGCCCGCGACCGGGGTCGCCTCGGTCGAGCTGACCGCCACGACGACCCGCGGCTCGGCCACGGCCACCCGCACCTTCACCGCCACCGTGCCCGCCAAGGACGTGAACGCCGACGCCCAGAAGGCGCTGGACGCCCTCTCGATCGTCAACCCCGGCGACGTCCGCGGCAACGTGACGCTGCCCGCGAAGGCCGGCTCCTACGACGTCGCCTGGGCCTCCTCGAACACGGCCGTGCTCAGCACGACCGGTGTCGTGAAGCGCCAGTCCGCCGCCACGCCCATCACGCTCACCGCGACGATCGCCGGCACGACCGCGACCCGGCAGCTGCCCGTCACGGTGACCGCGGCTCCCGCGGACCTCGACACCGAGTACGACGCGGGCTACCTCTGGACCCACTTCGCCTCGACCGACTACGAGAAGATCTACTTCGGCTCCAGCACCGACGGTCTGCACTGGTCGAAGCTCAACAACGACAAGGCCGTGCTCGCCAACCTCGGCGGCACCCTCGGCGTCCGCGATCCGCACCTCGTGCGCTCCCCCACCGGCGACGAGTACTGGATCATCGGCACCGACCTGCACGCCGAGGGCACCGCTCCCGGCGGCACCTGGGACCAGACCAACGCGAGCAAGAACCTCGTCGTCTGGCGCTCGACGGACCTCGTGAACTGGAGCGATCAGAGCATCGTCTTCGCCGGCTTCCCCGACGCGGGCAACGTCTGGGCGCCCGAGGCGATCTGGGACGACACGACCGGCCAGTACTACGTCTACTGGGCCGCCCGCGACAAGACGCTGACCGGCGGAGCCTCCGCCCAGCGCGTCTACGTCTCGACCACGCGCGACTTCGTCGGCTTCTCCACCCCGAAGGTCTGGCTGGACGAGAACCCCGCCGCCGGCGGCGGGAGCCGCGGCAGCATCATCGACACGACCATCGCGAAGGAGGGGGACACGTACTACCGCTTCTCCACCGCCGACTGGCGCACGGTCGTCGACAAGGCCCCGAGTCTCGCCGGCCCCTGGACCCGCGTGATCGGCTTCGGCGAGGAGAAGTCCCGCGGCCTCTCCGACCACCTCGAGGGCCTCACCGTCTACCAGCTGCCCGACGGCCGCTGGGTCGTCATGGGCGACTCGTTCGGCTACTCCGCCTACGTCACCGACACCCTCGCGGACATGCGGTTCACGGCGCTTCCTGTCGGCACCACCGGCGCGAACACGTACTCGTTCTCGAAGCCCTTCCGCCACGGCTCGGTGCTCCGCCTCTCGAGCGCCGAGGAGGCGCGCCTGACGGCCGCCTACGGCACCAGCAGCACCGGCCCCGCCGCGAAGCCGGTCAACGCGGCCGGCGAGATCCTCCGCTACACCTTCGACGGCGGCTCGGGCATCACGGTGCGCGACAGCTCGGGCAACAACCAGAACGGCACGCTGCCCTCGGGTGGCACCTGGAAGGACGGCGCCCTGCAGCTCGACGGCACCGACGACTACGTCAAGCTGCCGAACGACCTGCTCGCCGGAGTGACGGACCTCACCATCCAGTCCGACGTCTGGATCGACCCCGCGCAGGGCGGCGCCTACTTCCTCTACGGCCTGGGCAACACCACGAACGGCGCCGGCGACGGCTACCTCTTCACCTCGGGCAACAACTACCGCACCAGCATCGCGACCGGGAACTACACCACCGAGCAGACCGTCGCCGGTGGCTCGGCCCTCCCCCGCGGCACCTGGGCGCACCTGACGTACACGCTCTCCGGCACCACCGGCACGATCTACCTCGACGGAGTGAAGGTCGCCAGCGGCACCGTCACGACCGACCCGAAGGACATCGGCGGCGGCTCCACCTCAGCGAACTACATCGGGCGCTCGAACTACGACGCCGACAACCGCTTCCGCGGCCAGATCCGCGAGTTCTCGGTCTACAACCGGGCCCTCAGCGCCTCCGAGGTGCTCGCCGCCTCCGGCAACACGTCGGCCCTGGTCGACCTGTCGCTCAGCGGCGACGTCCTGAAGACGGCCCCGATCGTCGACTCGGCGAGCAGGACGGTCACCTTCCCGGTGAAGCCGGGGACCGACCTGACGAAGCTCACCCCGACCTTCTCCACCGCGGCGGGAGTCACGGCGAGCCCCGCCTCCGGCACCGTCCGCGACCTCTCCACCCCGCAGACGGTCGTGCTCACGCCGGCCGCCGGCGGCACCGCGACCACCTGGACCCTGAAGGCCGTCGTCATGAAGTCCCCCGTCCTCGCAGGCCTGAACGCCGACCCGAACATCGCGGTCTTCGGCGACACCTACTACCTGTACGCGACCTCGGACGGCTTCGCCGGCTGGGGCGGCAAGACCTTCTACGCCTGGTCCTCGAAGAACCTCATCGACTGGACCCGCTCGGAGCAGCCCTTCCTGACGCTCGACGGCGCGAACGGCAACGTGCCGTGGGCGACCGGCAACGCCTGGGCGCCGACGATCATCGAGAAGAACGGGAAGTACTACTTCTACTTCTCCGGCGAGAACTCCTCGCTGAACCGCAAGACGATCGGAGTCGCCGTCGCGGACAGCCCGATGGGCCCGTTCACGGCGCAGCCGACCGCGATGATCACCAACGGCGAGTCCGTGCGGTCCGGCCAGGCGATCGACCCCGCCGCGTTCACCGACCCGAAGACCGGCAAGAGCTACCTCTTCTGGGGCAACGGCGACCCGCTCTACGGGGAGCTGTCCGACGACATGCTCTCGATCAAGACCGGCACGATCAAGAAGATCAGCGGTCTGACCGACTTCCGCGAGGGCTCGTTCCTGAACTACCGCGACGGCCTGTACCACCTCACCTACTCGATCGACGACACCGGCTCCGAGAACTACAAGGTCGGCTATGCGACCTCGACCAGCGTCGACGGACCGTGGACCTATCGCGGCGTGATCCTCGAGAAGGACCCGTCGCAGGGCATCCTCGCCACGGGCCACAACTCGATCGTCAACGTGCCCGGCACGGACGACTGGTACATCGCCTACCACCGCTTCGCCATCCCCGGCGGAGACGGCCAGCACCGCGAGACGACGATCGACCGGGTGACCTTCGACAAGACGACCGGTCTCATGCAGAAGGTCGTCCCGACCCTCACCAGCGTCGCGGCGCAGACGATCGTCGACACCGCGCCGCTCGCGGCCTCGATCACGGGGAAGGCGACGGTGGGCAGCACGCTGACCGCCTCCGCCTCCTCCCCGTGGACGGCGACCGGCTTCCAGTGGAAGCGCGGCGGGACCGCGATCAGCGGGGCGACGGCGTCGAGCTACACGCTCACCGCCGCCGACCGCGGAGCGACGATCTCGGTGGCCGTGACCGCCGCGAAGCCGCAGTGGACGCCGGCGACGGCCTCCGCCTCCGTCGGTCCCGTGACCGACTCGGCACCCGCGATCGCCGTGACCACGACCTCCACGACGCGCTGCGTCGCCGGGAGGATCGTCGTCACCGCGACCGCCACGAACCCGAACGCCTTCGCTGCGAAGATCGTGATCGGCACGACGTGGGGCTCCAAGAGCTTCGCCGACGTCGCTCCCGGCGCCACCGTCTCGGCCGCCTTCACCACCCGGGCGACGAGCGTGACCGACGGATCCGCGACCGCCACGGCGACCGCGTTCGTCAACGGGAAGCCGGCCACGGCCTCCTCGACCGCCCCCTACTCCGCGGCCGGCTGCAGCTGACCCGCGGGCACGACCCACACCCACTGAGATCGAGCCGGCGACGACGCCGGCCGGAGAACGGAGAACACCCGACATGAACACCCGATCCCTTCTGATCCGCGGAGCCGCCGGACTGGCCGGAGGCGTCCTCCTGCTCGGAGTCGCCGGAACGGCCTTCGCCGCCGACGACGTCAACTACGGCAGCGACGACGTCGACGTCAACGTCGACATCGCCGAACTCCCCGGGACCGGCGCCCTCTCGATGACCGTCGCCGGCGACTCGACGACCCTGGCCGAGGACGGCTCGGACAACGTCCGCCGCCAGTTCACCGGCACCCTGCCGACCGTCACGGTCACCGACACCCGTGACGCCGAGGACGTCTCCCCCGACTCCGCCTGGTACGTCCTCGGCACCGCCGACGACTTCACCTCGGCCGACGGCTCCATCATCGGCGCCGAGAACCTGGGCTGGGCCCCGGCTCTCGTCGACGGCGGCGAGCTGGGCGAGGTCGCCGCGGGCCAGGTCGTCGACACCGCCATCGACGGCGGCGCCAACGGCCAGGGCCTGAAGGGCGAGGAGCTGCTCGCGATCGTCGCCAGCAACTCCCAGCAGGTCAACCCCGAGGGCTCCTGGAGCGCCGACGCCGACCTCTTCCTCCGCACCCCCGTGAACGTGGACGCCGGCGCGTACTCGTCCACCATCACCCTGTCGCTCTTCGAGTGACCCGTCGCGGCCGGGGGACGCACTCCCCCGGCCGCGATCCCACCACGGCCGACGCGGCCGGGCCCGCCCGCCCGGCCGCGTCGTGCTTCCCCCGTGCGACCATGAGGTTCTGATGACTGCTCCGCGCCGCTCCGCCGCTCCCCGCCGCCCGCTCCTCCCCGCGCTGCTCGCGCTGGTCGTCGCCCTCCTCGGCGCGGGCGTCGCCCCGCAGGCCGTCGCGGCCGACGGAGCGATCACCTGGGCGGTCAGCCCCTCCACCGACGGCGTCCCCGACAAGCGCGCGTGGGTCGAGCTCGAGCTCGCCCCCGGCGCGAGCGCCTCGGACGAGGCGGTCGTGCGGAACCTCAGCGACCAGCCCGTGACCTTCAGCATCACCAGCGCCGACGGCTACTTCACCGACACCGGCCGCTTCAACATGCTCAACTCCGACCAGGAGTCGGTCGACGCCGGGCTGTGGATCTCCGCCCCCGAGACCGTGACCGTCGATCCGGGCAGCAGCGGCGTGGTGCCGTTCACCGTGACGGTCCCCGACAACGCCACCCCCGGCGACCACGCCGCCGGCATCGCCGCCTCCGTGCTCTCGCAGGGCACCGAGGCGGGAGGCGCGAACGTCGGACTGGAGAGCCGCATCGGCTTCCGCGTGATGACCCGCGTGACCGGCGAGGTGACCCCCTCCTTCTCCGTCGAGGACCTGGCCAGCGACTACCGCCTCTCCTGGAACCCGTTCCAGCCCGGCTCCCTCTCGCTCGTCGCCGACGTGGTGAACACCGGCAACGTGCGCCTGCTGCTCGACGGCACGGCGAGCGCCCAGGGCGCCACCGCCCCCGTCGTCGCGGCCGACGCGCCCCAGCAGGAGCTGCTGCCCGGCGACCGGCGCAGCGTCTCGGTGCAGCTCGACGGCATCTGGCCCCTCTTCGGAGTCGGCGCCGACCTGACCATCGCACCGACCGTCGCCGCCGCCGATCAGGAGCCGGTCGCCACCGCTCCCGTGACGGAGTCGATCACGGTCGCCGCCGTGCCGGTCCCGCAGCTGCTCGTGATCCTCGGCGTCGCCCTCATCCTCGCGGCGCTGCTCGCCGGGCGCTCGCGCTCGCGCCGCCGCATCGCCGCCCTGGTGCAGCAGGCCAAGGAGGAGGGCCTGCGCGAGGGCGCGCGCGTCTCCTCCTGAGCACCCCCTCCGCTCGCTCCCTCCCCCTCCGTGCCGCCGAGGGGACGCCGGGCCGTCGGGGGGACCCGCTACACCGGGTTCCCCCGACGGTCCAGGGTTCCCTCACCGCGCGGCCATGCGTCAGAGTGAGCGGATGACCACCACCTCCCTGGAGGCGCCGACTCGGCGTCTCGGCCTCATCGCGCTCATCGCGACCCTCGGCGGCCTCCTCTTCGGCTACGACACCGGCGTCATCAACGGCGCCCTCGAGCCGATGTCGGCCGAGCTGGGCCTCACCGCGCTGACAGAGGGGGTCGTCACCAGCTCGCTCCTCTTCGCCGCCGCGATCGGCGCGATCTCGGGCGGACGCCTCGCCGACGCCCTCGGGAGGCGGACCACGATCCGCCTGCTCGCCGTGCTCTTCCTCGTCGGCGCCCTGGTCTGCGTGGTGGCGCCGGGCTTCGGCGTGATGGTCCTCGGGCGGGCGGTCCTCGGACTGGCCGTCGGCGGCGCCTCGGTGGTCGTGCCGATCTACCTCTCCGAGATCTCCCCCTCCGAGATCCGCGGATCGCTCGCCGGCCGCAACGAGCTGATGATCGTGATCGGCCAGCTCGCCGCCTTCGTGGCCAACGCCGTCATCGGCACCGTCTGGGGCGAGCTGCCCGGCGTCTGGCGGATCATGCTCGCCGTCGCCGCGCTCCCCGCCGCAGCGCTCCTGCTGGGCATGACCCGGGTCCCGGAGTCGCCGCGCTGGCTGATCGCGCACGGCCGCCGCGACGAGGCGCTCGGCGTGCTCACCACCATCCGGACGCCCGACCGGGCCCACGCGGAGGCGGAGACCATCGCCCGCTCGATCGGCGCGAAGGACGGCCCGAGGATCCCCCTGCTGCAGGCGCTGCGCGAGCGCTGGGCGGTGCGCATCCTGCTGGTGGGCATCGGGATCGGGGTCGCCCAGCAGCTCACCGGCATCAACTCGATCATGTACTACGGCCAGTCGGTGCTGAAGGAGGCGGGCTTCGACCACGACGGCGCGCTCGTCGCCAACATCGCGCCCGGGGCGATCGCCGTGATCGGCGGCCTGATCGGGCTGCGGCTCATGCAGACGATGAACCGCCGCACGACCCTCCTGCTCGGCTACTCCCTGACCACCGCGATGCACTTCCTGATCGGCATCGCCTCCGTCGCGCTCCCCGTGGGGAACCCGGCGCGGCCGTACGTGATCCTGGTGCTGGTCGTCGCGTTCGTGGGGAGCATGCAGACGTTCCTCAACATCGTCACCTGGGTGATGCTGTCCGAGATCTTCCCGCTGCGGATCCGCGGCGTCGGCGTCGGCACCGCGATCTTCTGCCACTGGATCACGAACGCGGTGCTCGGCCTGTTCTTCCCCACCCTCGTCTCCGGCGTCGGCATCACCGGAACGTTCTTCCTGTTCGGCGCCGTCGGCCTGCTCGCGCTCGCCTTCATCTGGAAGCGCGTGCCCGAGACCCGCGGCCGTGCCCTCGAGGAGGTCGAGGCGGGCGTCGTCTCCGGCGAGCTCCTGCGCCGCTGACGCCCGCCCTCGGGCTCCGCCTACTGGTAGGTGACGAGGTCGGGGAGGGGGCGCACCTCGGCCATGGTCTCGGCGGGGGTGAGCATGGGCGCGTCCTCGTCGTAGAAGTTCTTCCAGCCCCAGCCGATGCCCTCGGGGGCGCCCTCGTGCAGCGCGTCCCAGGTCGCCTGCTTGTCGGGCTGCGAGCCCTGGCCGTCGACGTGGATGAGGAACTCCAGCTCGGGCCGGTCGCGGCGGATGCTGTCGCGGTCCTGCAGCATCGACAGCCGGAACTGGTGCAGCACGAACATCTTCGGCGGCAGCCCCTCGCTCTGCACCAGGTCGGCCAGCCACTCCGACACGCTGTCGACCTCGGCGGCCGAGACGCGCCCGATCTGCTCCAGCGGCTTCTGGCCGGGCAGCAGGCGCCACTCCGGGTCGAGCGCGAGGCCGACGTTGGGCAGCGTCAGCAGATCCGCGTACTGCTTGGCCTGGGTGAGGAAGTCGGTCAGCCCCGACTGCAGGTCGAGCACCACGTACATCCCCGCCGCCTGCGCCGCGTCGATGTAGGGGCGGATGTCGGCGGCGTCGAGCTCGTTGGAGTAGTCGCCGTCCTTGCCGGGGTCGCCCGCCGCGACCGTGGTGATGATCTCGAGGCTCGGCACGACCTGCTTGTCGGTGAGCGCCCGGTACGGCTCGGCCACCGCCTCCGCCCGCGCGATCGTGGGCTCGAGGCCCTGCTCCCCCAGCACGCCGAGGACGGGAGCGCCCGGAGTGCCGTAGATCGCGACGAAGAGGTGCCCGCCGAACATCCGCTGGCCGCCGCCCGGCAGCTGCCAGCCGCTCGCGGCCGCGCGCACGGCCCACTCGGGCTCGGGCTGGGCGGCGAGCACGGGGCCGAGCAGCAGCGTGCAGGAGGCGTCGGCCTCGGCGATCGCGGTCACGGCTCCGCCCGAGGCGAGCAGGTCGTCGCCGTCGACCACGGTGACGGGCACGCCGGCCGCGCGGGCGGTCGCCAGCGCGGCGATGTCGGCGTCCTGCGCGCGGGCGAGGGCGTGCAGGCCGGTCAGGGCGTCGGCCCGGGCCGGGAGGGCGCCGAACGGAGCGTCGGAGGCGGTGGACGGCGCGGCGGCGGCGAGGTCGGCGAGCGCCAGGTCGGTCACGGTCACGCCGGACGCGGTGCTGAGGGCGGCCGCGTCGGAGGCGGAGGCGACGACGTCGACGCCCTCGGGCGCGGTGACGTCGCCGATCGCGAGCACGCGGGTCACGCCGAGGCGGGCGAACTCGGCGGCGAGGGCGTCGGAGGTCGGAGCGGTGGAGGACGGAGCGACGGACGGGGTCGCGGAGTCGGACGGCGTCGCCGAGTCCGACGGCGTCGCGGAGTCGGACGGCGTCTCGGAAGCCGTGGATCCCGCGGCCGCGGCGTCCGCGGTCGGGGCGGCCGTCGCTCCGGATCCCGCCGAGCCGACCAGCAGCGGCACGCCCCAGGCGATGCTCACCTGGGCGGCGCGCAGGCGCGACTCGGCGACGTCCTCGACCAGGACGACCAGCGGAGCCGCGGCGAACAGGGCCGCGCTCGCGGCGAGCGCGTCCGGGGCGAGCGCCACCGGCCCGCTCGGAGCCGCGGTGCGGGTGCGGGGCGCCTCCTGCTGGGCGTCGTCCGGAGCGGAGGAGTCGGGCGTGCAGGCGCTGAGCAGCGGGAGCACCGCGAGACCGCCGATCACGACGCTGCGGCGCGAGAGCTCGGATCGGGAGGGGACGGAACGGGGTGTCGAGGGCATGGCAGGCCTCTCCTCTCGGAGCCCGATCGGGGCTCTCTGGTGCGTGGCTGGTCCTCTCGACTATCGCAGGCCCGGCGGCGGCGAGCGCCGAGGGGGCCGTCCCGGGCGCGCCTCCGGAGGCCGTCCGGACAGGCAGAAAGGGGAGCGGCGCCGCAGCACCGCTCCCCTCCGAGAGACTGGATCAGACCGTGCGGGGGGCCTTCGCGAGGTTGGCCTCGAGCTCCTCGCGGTTCTGCCGCACCACGTAGGCGGGGCGGTCGCGCTCGACGCGCCACGACTCGCTCAGCGGCGTGATCGCGACGGTGTCGAAGCCGATCCGGTCGTAGAGGTCGGTCACGAAGTGGATCGCCTCGGGGTAGTCGCTCGACGTCGCGAGAGCGCGGCGGTCGGGCGTGCCGGCCGGGGTGCCGTCGGTGGTGATGTCGGCGGCCATGATGTGGTTGAACGCCTTGACGACCTTCGACTCCGGGAGGTGCTGCTGGAGCATCTCGCTGGTCGTGGTCTCGCCCTTGTCGAGCGCCTCGATGCGGCCGTCGCGCTCGAAGTAGTAGTTGTTCGTGTCGAGGACGATCTTGCCGGCGAGCGGGGCCACCGGCACCTCCTCGAGGTTCTTCAGCGGCACCGTCACGACGGCGATCTCGGCGGCCTCGGCCGCCTCCTGTGCCGTGGCGGCGCGGGCCTTCGGGCCGAGCTCCGCGATGAGGTCGGCGAGGGTCTCGGGGCCGCGCGAGTTCGCGATGACCACCTCGTCCCCGAGGGCGATGACCGCCCGTGCGACCTGGCTGCCGATGTTGCCTGCTCCGATGATTCCGTACGTCGTCATGCTGAGGAGAACGCGGAGGGTGCCCCGGCATTCCGCTCTGCGGCGTTCTCCCACGCCGCACACAGGTGGGCCCGTCCCTCCAGTAGCCTCGATCCTCGGGCGCCGCTGCCCGAGAAGGAGTCCGTGATGCCGCAGTACGACCTCCCGCTCGACCTCCTCGAGCAGTACGCCCCCGAGATCGCCGAGCCCGCCGGGTTCGCCGAGTTCTGGCGCGACACGATCGCCGAGGCGAGGGCCGTCGCGACCGAGCCGCGCCTCGAGCGGGTCGACGCCGGTTTCGGACTGCTCGACACCTTCGACGTCACCTACTCCGGCTTCGGCGGCCACCCGATCCGCGCGTGGCTGATCCTCCCCCGCGGCGTCGAGGGCCCCCTCCCCGGGCTCGTGACCTTCATCGGCTACGGAGGCGGCCGCGGGCAGCTCGCGGAGTGGACCGCGATGTCGGCCGCCGGCTACGCGCACCTGGTCATGGACACCCGCGGCCAGGGGTCCGGGCACCGCTCCGGAGCCACGCCCGACCCGGTGGGCAGCGGGCCGCACGTCTCCGGCTTCATGACGCAGGGCATCGAGTCGCCCGCGGAGCACTTCTACCGCCGCGTCTTCACCGACGCCGTCCGAGCGCTCGACGTGCTGCGCGCGCACCCCGCGGTCGACGCCTCCCGCGTGGCCGTCTCGGGCGGCAGCCAGGGAGGCGGGATCGCTCTCGCCGTCACCGGGATCCTGGGCCTGCTCGGCGAGTCGGAGGCGGCGCGCGCCGCGATCGTCGACGTGCCGTTCCTCTCCCACATCCCGCACGCCGTGCGGCTGGTCGACACGATGCCGTACGGCGAGATCGTGCAGTACCTGCACACCCACCGCGGCGCCGAGGCGCGCGTGTTCGACACCCTCTCGTACTTCGACGGCACCTCCTTCGCCCCCTACGCGCAGTCCCCCGCGCTGTTCTCGGTGGCGCTCCGCGACGACATCTGCCCGCCGTCCACCGTCTACGCCTCCTACAACCGCTACGCCGGACCCCGCGAGATCCGGGTCTACCCCTTCAACGGCCACGAGGGCGGCGAGGCGTTCCAGATCGGCGAGCACGTGCGCTTCCTGGGGCGCGAGCTGGCGTAGGAGGAGGAGCCGCCCGGTCGGCGGACGGGGGCGGTGCGCCCCGGCGCATCACCCGTTCCGACTCGCGATCATCGCGCTGCCGATGCGGTCCGCGAGGTCGGCCAGCTCGTCGAGGACGTCGCCGACCACCCAGACCCGCCGGGCGCCTCGACGGGCGTCGCTTTGTGACGCCGTGCGTCGCGCTCGGTACCCGTTCGCGGCTCCGCTGGGCACTATCGACTCCATGACCCGCCAGATCCGCTTCAACGCCTTCGACATGAACTGCGTCGCCCACCAGTCCTCGGGCATGTGGCGCCACCCCCAGGACCAGTCCTGGCGGTACAAGGACCTCTCGTACTGGACCGACCTGGCGAAGCTGCTCGAGCGCGGCACGTTCGACGGGATCTTCATCGCCGACGTGCTCGGCACCTACGACGTCTACGGCGGCTCGAACGAGGCGGCGATCCGCCACGGCGCGCAGGTCCCCGTCAACGACCCGATCCTCCTCGTCTCGGCGATGGCGGCCGCGACCGAGCACCTCGGCTTCGGCATCACCGCGGGCACCGCCTACGAGCACCCGTACCCGTTCGCGCGGCGCATGTCGACGCTCGACCATCTGACGAAGGGCCGCGTGGGCTGGAACGTCGTCACCGGCTACCTCCCCAGCGCCGCCCGCAACATGGGCCACGAGGACCAGCTCGAGCACGACGACCGCTACGACGTCGCCGACGAGTACCTCGAGGTGCTCTACAAGCTGTGGGAGGGGTCGTGGGAGGACGACGCGGTCGTCCGCGACCGCGAGTCCGGCGTGTTCACCGACCCGGCGAAGGTGCACGAGATCGGGCACCGCGGCAAGAACTTCACCGTCCCCGGCATCCACCTCTCGGAGCCGTCGGTGCAGCGGACCCCCGTCATCTACCAGGCGGGAGCGTCACCGCGCGGCATCCGCTTCGCGGCGGGCAACGCGGAGGCGATCTTCGTCGCGTCCTCGACGAAGGCCGGCCTGAAGGCGACCGTCTCGCGCATCCGCGACGCCCTCGAGGCGGCCGGCCGCGACCGCTACTCCGCGAAGATCTACACGCTGCTGACGATCATCACCGCCGAGACCAGCGAGGCCGCGCACGAGAAGCACCGCGACTACCTCTCCTACGGGAGCGAGGAGGGGGCGCTGGTCTTCATGTCGGGCTGGATGGGCATCGACCTGTCGCAGTACGACCTCGACGAGCCGATCGGCAACGTGAAGAGCAACGCGATCCAGTCGGCCGTCGCCAACTTCCAGGAGGCGAACGAGGACGGCTCGGAGTGGAAGGTCCGCGACATCGCCAAGCTCAGCGTGATCGGCGGGCTCGGCCCGTTCGTCGTCGGCTCGCCCGCGGAGGTCGCCGACCACCTCCAGGAGTGGGTCGAGGAGACCGACGTGGACGGGTTCAACCTCGCCTACGCGATCACGCCCGGCACCTTCGAGGACGTGGTGGAGTTCATCGTGCCGGAGCTGCGCCGCCGCGGCGCGTACCCGGAGGAGTACGTCGAGGGCAGCCTCCGCCAGAAGCTGCACGGCCGCGGCGACCGGCTGCCGGAGGAGCACCTCGGCGCCGGCTTCCGCTACGCGCCGGCGGCGGTCTGACGACAGGGGGCGCCGGGCGGCCGGTGGGGGGCGGGGGTCTCGATACGCCGCTCCGCGGCCGCGCCGGACGCACGAGCACCCCGCCGCGGTGCGCGACGGGGTGCTCGGGGCGTAGCGGAGGGGCTCAGCCCTCGAAGGTGGCGTCGAGCGTGATGTCGACTCCGGTGAGCGCCTTGCTGACGGGGCAGGTCTCCTTGGCCTCGTCGGCGGCCTTGAGGAAGGCGGCCTCGTCGATGCCGGAGACCTCGCCGCTCACGATGAGCTTGATGCCGGTGAGCTTGAATCCGCCGGCCGAGTCCGGGCCGAGCGAGACGTCGGCGCGGACGTCGAGCGCCTCGACGGTGCCGCCGGCCTGGCCGAGGACGGCCGAGAACTGCATCGCGTAGCAGGCGGAGTGGGCGGCCGCGAGGAGCTCCTCGGGGCTGGTCGAGCCGTTGGCGTCGTCGGCGGCGCGCTTGGGGAACGAGACGTCGTAGGTGCCGATCTTCGAGCTCGAGAGCTCGACCTGGCCCTCGCCGGTCTCGAGCGAGCCGTTCCAGGCGGTGCGTGCGGTACGAGTGGGCATGAGTCCTCCTTGGGGGGGCGGGGAGAACCGTAGAACGATCGTTCTCCCCTGATGCGCCGAGCCTAGGCGGAACGCGCGGCGTCCTGCAACCACCGGCCTCGGACCCTCGGCGAGATGCCAGTCCGGTGCGCCTCCGTCGGCGTGTCGCGTACGGGAGCGGCTCTCGCGGAGGAGAGGACGGGGGCCTCGGTTCAGTGCACGAGCTTCAGGCCGACGACGCAGCCGACGATCCCGAGGACCAGCAGCGTGCGCACGAGCGAGAAGCCCTCGCCGCCGAAGAACATGCCGTAGAGCACGGTCAGCGAAGCGCCGATCCCGACCCAGACCGCGTACGCGGTGCCGGTGGGCAGCTCGCGCATCGCGTAGGCGAGGCCGGCCATGCTCGCGACGACGCCGACTCCGAAGACGACCGACGGGCCGAGCCGGGTGAACCCCTCCGACTTGCCGAGGGCGGTAGCCCACACGGCCTCGAGGACACCGGAGAGGATGAGGACGATCCAGGACATGACAGCTCCTACGAGTCAGTCTTGTCGCGTTCCGGGTACTGCTCCCTCGTCCGGTCGCCGTCATCGGCTCCGGACAGTCTGCCCGTGCGCGCTGGGCAGGCCCTGGGCAGCGCGCGGCGGGGGCGGAGCCGCCGCGACCGCGACTCCGCCCGCCGCCGTCAGCGCGGCTGAGCCGGGTTCGTCGGCACTCCGTGCGAGGGCGGGTCGATCGGCGGACCGGACGTCGCCGGCGAGACCGGCGATCCGGACGACGAGCGGGACACCTCGGGCAGCGACTCCGGCACGCTGCCCGCCGGCTCCGCTCCCCCGCGCAGCTGTTCGAGGCGCGAGTGCAGGATCGTCGTCACCGGCAGGCGGTGCCCGTGCGCCTCCTCGTAGGCGAGCAGCGCGCCGAGGCCGGCCTCGTCGAGCGGGCGGATGCGCTCCGCGAGCGTGCCGAGCGGGATGTCGTTCCAGTCGGGGAGCGGCAGCTCCTCGCGGGAGGGTGTGTCGGTCATTCGTGCTCCTTCCGTTCCCCCCATCCCACGCCCCGGACGGCCGTCCGCCCAGGGGCTTGACCGGTCGCGGGGCGAACGGGGCGGTCGGGAGGGACGGTCCGGCGGAGCGGCGGCCCCGCCGGGACCGTCAGCGGATCAGGCGGTGCGGCGGGACGAGCGGCGGGTCGCCAGGTGCACGAGGACTCCGACCACGAGGAGGATCCCGGCGTAGAGCCAGACGATCGGGTCCTGCTGGCTGAGGAGCAGCACGCATGAGGCGATGCCGAGCACGGGGATCGCCGTCCACACGCGGAAGTGGTCGTGCTCGACCCTGTCGCGCCGCAGCACGAGCACCGAGACGTTCGTGCTGATGAACACCAGCAGGAGGAGCAGCACCACGGTCTCGGCGAGGGTCGCCAGATCGCCGACCAGGGTCAGGAGGCATGCCGCCAGCGTGGTCACCGCGATGGCCACCCACGGCGTGCGGCGCTTCGGCAGCACCCGGCCGAGCACGTCCGGGAGGAGGCCGTCCTTCGCCATGCCGTAGGTGACGCGGCTCGCCATGATCATGGTCAGCAGCGCTCCGTTGGCGACCGCGACGAGCGCGATCAGGCTGAACAGCCATGCCGGCACCCCGGCTCCGCTCGCCGTCACGACGTCGAGCAGCGGGGCGGAGGATCCGGACAGCTCGTCGGCGGGCAGCGCGATCGAGCTCGCGAGGCCGACCAGGACGTACACCGCACCGGCCGTCAGCAGCGAGCCGAACAGCGCGCGCGGGTAGACGCGGCTGGGGTCGCGGATCTCCTCGGCGATGTTGGCCGAGGTCTCGAAGCCGACGAAGGAGTAGTACGCGATGATCGCCGCGCCGAGCACGGCCAGCGCCGGCGCCTGCTCGGAGCTGAGCTCGACCGTGCGGGCGAGGTCGCCGCCTCCGCCCGCCACGAGCAGCGTGACGCATCCGATCACGATCAGCAGGCCGCCGACCTCGATCACGGTCATCACCGTGTTGCTGAGCAGCGACTCCGCGACGCCCCGCGCGTTGAGGCACGCGACGAGGATCAGGAAGACGATGGCCGTCGGCACGGTCGGCACGTCGAGGAAGGTGCCGAGGTAGTCGCCGGCGAACGCGAGCGACAGACCGGCCGCGCTGGTCACTCCGGCCGCGAGCATGGCGAAGCCGACCAGGAACGAGACGATCGGGCGCTTGAACGCCCGCTGCGCGAACACCGCCGCGCCTCCCGCCTTCGGGTACTTGGTCACCAGCTCGGCGTAGGAGCCGGCGGTCAGCAGCGCGAGGCCGAGCGCGAGCAGGAGGGGCATCCAGACGGCACCGCCGACCTCCGCCGAGAGCGTGCCCATGAGGGCGTAGATGCCCGCGCCGAGGACGTCGCCGAGGATGAAGAAGTAGAGCAGCGGGCCGGTGATGCGGCGGCGCAGGGAGGTGCCGCCGGCCTCTCCGGTCGCGGGGGCGTCGCTCGTCGTGGCCATGTCGTCCTATCGTCGCGCGCTCGGGAGCGAGCACGACGGGCCACGCTCTCGGCGGAGGTCGGCACGTCGAGGAAGGTGCCGAGGTAGTCGCCGGCGAACGCGAGCGACAGACCGGCCGCGCTGGTCACTCCGGCC
>NZ_PSTO01000056.1:0-16142 GCF_002930975.1 Rathayibacter sp. AY1A3
CTCTTCCGCCCGTCCCGTCTCGTCCCAGGAGGACCGATGCCGTCCCGCCCCGCCCGCACCACCGGCATCGTCCTCGCCGCCCTCGGACTCGTCGCCGTCGTCCTCGCGATCGTGCTGCTCGTCCGGCCCGCCGGCGGGGGAGCGCCCGGCGCAGCCACGGCGTCCGCGGGCCCGTCCTCGGCGCCGTCCGGGACCGCTCCGGCGACGTCCGCCGCTCCCGGCTCCGCGGAGGCGGCCGACGGCGCAGCCGCCCCAGCATCGACGGCCTCCGCCGCTCCGTCCGGCACCGAGCCGGGCACCGGATCCGACGCTCCTCCCGCCATCGTCTCCTTCGCCTCCACCCCCGCCTCCCTCGACTGCGAGGGCGACCGCACCGCCTCCGTCCCGCTCGCCCTGTCGTGGGAGACGAGCGGAGGCGCCACCGCCCGCCTGGCCGTCGGCACCACCGACGCGAGCGCGGGCGAGCCCGTCGACCTCGTGGAGTCCGGCTACGCCGCCGTCACCGCCGACTGCCGCGACTCCGAGACCCTGATCACCCTCGCCGTCCTCGCCCCCGACGGCACCACCGCCCAGCGCACCCTCGTCGTCCCCGCCTCCTGAACCGCTCCGCCCGCGCGGAGGCGGTCACGGAGGCGTCGAGCGGCCCCGGCACGGCAGAATGGGACACGATGACCTCCACACCCCCTCCGCTCGGCCTGCTCCTCGACGTCGACGGGCCCATCGCGAGCCCCGTCACGCGCACGATCTCGATCCCCGAGATCGCCGACGACCTCGTCACCCTGGCCAACGCCGGCATCCCGATCGTGTTCAACACGGGCCGCTCCGACGCGTTCCTGCGCGAGCGGGTCCTGCCCGCGCTCCTCGAGCGCGGCGTCTCGGCCGAGGCCCGCATCGTCTGCGTCTGCGAGAAGGGCGCCGTCTGGTTCACCGTCGACTACCGCGGCACCTCGGAGCCGATCGTCGACGAGTCGCTCGCGATCCCCGAGCCGGTGGCCCGCGACCTCGAGCGGATGATCCGCTCCGACTACGACGACCTGGTCTTCTTCGACGAGACCAAGCGCGCCATGGTCTCGGCCGAGCAGCTGGTCGACCTGCCGAGCGAGGACTACCTCGAGCGCCAGCTCGTCTTCGACGCCGACGCCCTGCAGATCATGACCGCCGCGGGCCTGGGAGTCGAGCGCCGCGGCATCCGGTACCCGAACGAGGAGGGGACGGTCGACTTCCGCATCGACCCGACCGTCATCTCGACCGACATCGAGTCGAACCGGCTCGGCAAGGACCTCGGCGCCCAGCGCGCCGTGGAGCTGCTCGGAGCGACCGGCGCGATCCCGCAGCGCTGGCGCACGGTCGGCGACTCCCGGAGCGACTACGCGATGGCCGACTGGCTGTTCGAGCACGCCTACGACGTCGCCCACGTCGACGTGCGGCCCGCAGAGGGCGTGCCCGAGAAGCCCTACCCGGTCCTCGTCGTCGACGGAGCCGTGAACGACGCGGCCGGCGCCGCCGTGCTCCGCCGCTGGACGGAGCTCGTCGCCGACGAGACGACGCCCGAGGTCGGCGGCGCGATCTCGCTCCACTCGCGGAGCTGATCCGCCACCCCTCGCCGCCCCCGCCGCGGGCCCGTTAGCGTTCGAGCATGAGAATCGCAGTCACCGGTGGATCCGGCAAGCTCGGCCGCCACGTCGTCACCCGCCTCCGCGCTTCCGGGCACGAGGTCTTCAATCTGGACCGTGCGGGGGACCGCGGCGCGGGCTTCGTCCGCATCGACATCGCCGACTACGGCCAGGTCGTGGACGCGCTGCAGTCGGTGAACGACCAGTACGAGGGCATCGACGCGCTCGTGCACCTCGCCGCGATCCCCGCGCCGGGCCTCGTGCCCGACGTCGCCACGTTCCACAACAACATGATCGCGACGTTCAACGCGTTCCACGGAGCGATCCGTGCCGGCATCCGCAACGTCGTCTACGCCTCCAGCGAGACCGTGCTGGGCCTGCCCTTCGACGTCCCGCCGCCCTACATCCCGGTCGACGAGCAGTACCCGGCGCGCCCGGAGTCGGTCTACTCGCTCACCAAGCACCTCGAGGAGCAGATGGCGATCGAGCTGTGCCGCTGGCACCCGGACCTGAAGATCACGGGCCTGCGCTTCTCGAACGTCATGGACGAGGACGACTACGCCGAGTTCCCGTCGTTCGACTCCGACGCGCTGCTGCGCAAGTGGAACCTCTGGGGCTACATCGACGGACGCGACGGAGCGCAGGCGGTCGAGAAGGCGCTGCTCGCCGAGACGACCGGGTTCGACCGCTTCATCATCGCCGCGGCCGACACCGTGATGACGCGCCCCAACGCCGAGCTGGTGGCCGAGGTGTTCCCCGGCGTCGAGCTGCGCGGCGACCTCGGGACAACCGGCACCCTGCTCTCGATCGACCACGCCCGCGAGGTCCTCGGCTACGCCCCCGAGCACTCCTGGCGCGACTCGCAGCAGGGCTGACCCGCGGGCCCGGCGCATCGGGATCCGCGCTGCTCGTCGGTGGGGTGGATCCCGATACGCGGGCTGCGCCCGCTCCTCGATCAGCAGGGGTGCGGTCGGCCCGTGACCGTGCCGGTCGAGGAGCGGCAGCGCGGCGTCTCGAGACCCGCCTGTTCGTGCGCGGCTCGGCTCGCCGCCCCACGCACGAGCGCGCCCGGTCCGCAGGACGACTGCAGGCCGGGCGCGCTCCGTGGAGCCGAGGATCAGCTCGGGATGTAGTTGAAGGTGTCGGGGTCGGGGCCGGTGCGGTGGCCGCGGTCGAGCGCCGTGATGTCGGTCATCGCCTCGTCGTCGAGCTCGAAGTCGAAGAGGGCGAAGTTCTCCTCCACGCGCTTGCGGGTGACCGACTTCGGGAAGACGATGTCGCCGCGCTGGATGTGCCAGCGGAGCACGACCTGCGCCGGGCTGCGGTCGACGTTGCGCGCGATGCGGGTGATGGTGTCGTCGTCGAGGACGAGGCCCTGCGCGATCGGCGACCACGCCTCGGTCGCGATGCCGTGCTCGGTGCCGTAGGCGCGGAGCTCCTGCTGCACGAGGTAGGGGTGCACCTCGATCTGGTTCACGGCCGGGACGATGGTCGCCTCGGCGCGGAGCCGGTTGAGGTGGTTGGTCTGGAAGTTGGAGACGCCGATCGCCTTCGCCTTGCCGCTGCGGTAGATCTCCTCCATCGCCTTCCAGGTCTCCAGGTAGTCGCCCACGTTCGGGAGCGGCCAGTGGATGAGGAACAGGTCGACGTAGTCGAACTGCAGCTCGCCGAGGGTGACGTCGATCGCGGCGAGAGCGTCCTCGCGGGCGTGGAAGCCGTTGTTGAGCTTGCTGGTCACGAAGACCTCGGAGCGGTCGAGGCCGGAGGCGCGGACGGCCTCGCCGACGCCCGCCTCGTTGCCGTACATCTCGGCGGTGTCGATGTGGCGGTAGCCGACCTCCAGGGCCGCCAGGGTCGCGTCCTTGGTCTCGGCCGGGTCGATCTGGAACACGCCGAAGCCCAGCTGCGGGATCTCCACGCCGTTGTTCAGGGTGATCGTGGGGACCGTTGCGGTGTCGTCGCTCATGAGCGAGTACGTCCTTTCGTCGGGGCGAGGGCGCAGTGGAGCCGCGCCGTCGTGCCTCCAGTCCATCGCCTGCGGCTCCCAGCATCAACCCCTTGCGCGCTCGGCGGACATCCAGCTTCCCCGCGGAGGAGGAGTCGGATCCCCCGACCACAGGTGTGCCCTCCCGGGAACGCCGAAGACCCCCGGCACGGATGCCGGGGGTCTTCGGGGAGCGCGACTTACGCGCGGGACTTGCGGCCGGTGATCGCGCCGTAGATGAGGAGGACGACGATCGCACCGACGACGGAGACGATGATGCTCACGATGTTGATGCCGTTGACGGCGTCCTGGATGCCGAACAGCGTGCTGAGGAAGCCGCCGAGCAGCGCGCCCACGATGCCGAGGACGATCGTGATGATCCATCCGCCGCCCTGCTTGCCCGGGAGGATGAGCTTGGCGAGCGCCCCGGCGATGAGGCCGAGGATGATCCAGCTGATGATGCCCATGATGTTTCTCCTTCAGTTCGTGCTCGATCGGCCGTTCCGATGCGAGCGGAGACACCGGCGGGCCGGTGTCCTGTGAGTCGTGGAAGCGGGGGTCAGCGGAGGCGGCGCTGCACCTTGTCGCGGGCCTTGCTCGCGATGGCGGTGAGCTGCTTGGCCTCGCGCTTGGAGGTCTTCTTGAGCTTCTTGCGGGTCTTCTTCGTGGCCGGGTCGTTCCACACGCCGAGTGCGAGGTGGCGCAGCTCTTCGTAGCGGCCACGGCCGGCGCGGGAGCCGAACACGTAGGCGGTGAAGGCGACCAGTGCCAGCAGGACGAGGCGGGGATTCATGCAGTGACCCTTCCATCGGAGAGCACCGGGTCGTGCTCGACACCCATTTGACTCTCCTGCGCAATCCGTGACAAACCACGGCCCGACCATTGACAGGGACCCCTCGCATCGTGTTCCGCGTGCGCGTGTACCCGATTCAGCCGCAGGCCGGAGACGTCTCGGCCGGGAAGCGGGCGTGGAGGTAGCGGCCGTAGCCGCCCTCGACCCGGTTGTCGCGGCGGCCGGAGGTGACCACCTCGCCGCGGTCCGTCGCTCCGACCCGGGCGCCGCTCGCGCGCAGCCGCTCGACGAGCAGGACGTCCTCGTGCAGCGGCTCCCGGCCGAAGCCGCCCGCCGCGAGGTATGCGCTCGCGCGGACGCCGAGGTTCGCGCCGTGGATGCTGCCGATCGACTCCTCCCGCGCGCGGACGTCTCGCCAGCGCGAGTAGGCACCGGGGGAGAGGTCGGCCGGGTCGGGCCGGACCGTGCCGAGCAGCGCGTCGTGCCGTCGGGAGTGCTCGACGTGGGCGGCCAGCCAGTCGCGGGGGACCACGGTGTCGGCGTCGGTGTTGGCGATCCACACCTGCTCGAGCGGAGCGGTGACGGAGGAGAGGGCGTGCGCGATCCCGGCGGAGCGGGCGGCGCCGACTCCGCAGCGGGCGAGCTCCAGCACCTCGGCGCCGGCGGCGCGGGCCCGCTCGCCGGTCGCGTCGGAGCAGCCGTCCGCGGCGACCACGAGGCGCATCCCGATTCCGGGCGCCCGATGGGCGAGGTGGCTCGCACTGGCCTGGACGGAGGCGATCAGGCCGCCGATCCGCTCCTCCTCGTCGCGCGCGGGCACGACGACCAGCACCTGCGCGAGCCGGCTCACACCAGCCCCGTCCGGCGGGCGACCGAGCGGGAGTCGCGGGCGTGGACCTCGAGCAGGACGTCCTCCTCCTCGTGGCGGGCGAGGCGGTGCAGGCCCAGCTCGGCCACGGCGGACTGCACGGCGTCGCCGTCCAGAGCGAGCCCCTCGATCGGATGCCGCCAGTGCACGGTGACGAGCTCCCCCGCGGGGGCGAGGGCGTCGCGGATGGTGCGCAGCACGCCGGGGAGGGCGTCGCCGAGGTAGTAGCCGACCTCCGAGAGCACGACCAGGTCGAACGGACCCTCCAGCACGCCGCGGGTGATGTCGTGGTGCTCGACCCGCACGTGCTCGAGCGGAGCGAGGCGGCGGGCGGCGCGCTCGACGGCGGCGCTCGACACGTCGATCGCCAGCAGGCTGTCGGCCCGGTCGGCCAGCGCCTCGGCCAGCACGCCGATCGAGGCGCCGATCTCCAGCACGGAGCCGTAGCGCTGCTCCGGCAGGCTCGCGAGGGTCAGGGCGCGCTTGCGCTGCTCGTACCAGCGGCTCGTGTACCCCCACGGGTCCTCGTGGCGGGCGTACAGCTCGTCGAAGTAGCTCATGCGATCCTCACCAGCCGGTCGTCCCCGGTGAAGGTGCGCAGGAAGAGCGGATGGAGCACCGGACCGGTCCCGTCGGGCGCGGGGCGGGTCTGGCTGGGGTAGCGGGAGCGGGCGCGGCGGGTCCGCTCGAGCAGCTCGTCGTCGAGCGGCAGGCGCACGAGATCGCCCCACGGCACCTCGGGGTCCTCCGGGTCCGCCCAGTGCCACAGCCAGATCGGCGCGGCGAGCAGCGGCTGCCCGCGCTCGCGCGCGACCTCCGCGCAGATCTCGCCGACCACGCGGTGGTCCCGGTGCCCGTCCCCGGTCCAGGTGGAGAGGAGCAGGACGGTCCCGGGGGCGCCGGCCGCCCGCTCGCGCACCTCGCGTGCGATGCGCTCGTGGTGCTCCGGGGTCGCCGAGTCCGGCACGTCGAGGAAGGCGAGCCCGATGCCGGGGCCGAGCTCCGCCAGGGCGTCCGAGGCCTCCCGCCGGCGCTCGGCAGCGAGGTCCGCGTCCCGCTCCCCGTGGGCCGCGGCTCCGTCGGTCACGACGACGACGTCGACCGCGATCCCGCGCCGACGCGCGAGCGCGATGGTGCCGCCGCAGCCGAGGGTCTCGTCGTCGGCGTGCGCCACGACCACCAGGACGCGCCGGATCCCGTCGGGCAGGGTCAGCTCCGGGAGGCGGTCGCGGCGGCCGTCCGCGGTCCAGCGCTCGAGAGGAGTGCCCTCGAGGCGCCCGTCGAAGGGCCGGCTCACCAGGAGGCCGCCTCGCCCGAGGCGAGCACGGCGCGGCCGAGAGCGGCGTCGTCGCGCTCGGCGTGGTGCTGGCGGACGTAGAGCGCGAGGTCGGCGACGCGCTTGGCGTGCTCGGCGTCGAGGGCGAGCGGAGCCGGGCCGAGCGCGCGGCCGGCGCGGAGCAGGATCTCCTCGACCGCTCCGGCGACGCTCGCCCGCACGCGCTTGGCGAGCAGTGAGCCGCGGGGGCCGTCGGCCTCGCCCGCGTCGACAGCCGCGGCGGCCTCGTCCAGCGCCCGGCGCGACGCGGAGAGCGCCGTGTCGATCGCTCCGAGGTGGGCCAGGAGGTGCGGGTCCTCGCGTCGGGCTGCCGCTGCCGCGACGGCAGCCGCGACTCCGAGGGCTCCGCCGTGCCAGCAGGCGGCGACGCCGATGCCGCCCCAGGCGAAGCCGGGCCGCGAGAGGTACCAGCCGGCGTCCCCCACGGGGACGGCGCGGGTGCCGGAGAAGCGGACCGGTCCGCTGGGCACCTCCGTCAGGCCGCGCGCGTGCCAGGCGTCCTGCTCCGGCGTCGCCGTCCCGTCCCGCAGCGCCACGGCGAAGAGGCGGCGCTCGCCGGAGGCGTCGCCGACGTGGGCGGTGACGAGGGCGGCGTCGAGGCGGTCGGCCAGCGAGCACCAGGGCTTCACTCCGTCGAGCAGCCAGTCGCCGTCGCTCTCGCGGGCGACCAGAGGATCCCCGCCGCCCTCGGCCGCGAAGACCCCCCAGGCGGCGTCGGCGGCGACTCCGAGTCCGGACGGGTCGAGCTCCGCCTCGCCGAGGATCGCGAGAGCGTCGAGGTGCGGCTCCACCGCGCGCGCGACGCCGAGGTCGTGCCGAGCCAGGCGCTCGAGGAGACCGTGCAGCTCGGCGGTGCGACCGGTGCCGGGCCGGGGCGCGTCGGCGCTCAGACCGCGCGCGAAGCCGAGCGCGCCGTCGACGTCGTGGGGGAGGAGAGAGGAGGAGTGCTGGTCCATCGCCTCCGAAACTACGCAGTCGAGCGGGCGGCGTCCGGCGATTGTCCCCGAACGGACGGGGTGCTAAGCGTCAGATGTCGAGGTCGTTGATCCTGTGCAGGAGAGAGGCGAAGAGCTCGACGTCGGCGAGCGCCCAGCTGCGCAGCTCCTCGTGCATCAGCGCCTGGTTCGAGCTGCGGATCTCGCGCAGCCGCGCGGCGGTCGCCGGAGTCACCGAGAGGATCGTGGCGCGGCCGTCCTGCGGGTCGGGGGTGCGCTCGAGGAAGCCGAGGCGGTCGAGCGCCGTGATCTGGCGGCTGAGCGCCGACTTGTCCATCTCGAGGAGCTCGGCCAGCACGCCCGAGTGCACGGGTCCGCGGCGCTCGAGCGCCGAGATCGTCTTGTAGCCCAGCGGCGTCAGCTCCGGGTGGAGCCGCTCGGCGTAGGAGCGCATCGCCGCCCGCACGCGGTTGAAGAGGGTGCTGAGCTCGCCCTCCACCGAGGCGATCGCGGAGTCGACGTCGCGGGCGGAGTCGGGGGTCGGGCCGGTCATGCCTCCAGCATCCCGCGCGCGGGCCCTCCTCCTCGACTTGCGCCCGCGCGCCGCGATGACGTACGCTTCCCGAAGCCAAAGACCGCCGGTTTCCGGTGTGTGCACGAGCAGGGCCCCGGCCCCGCGGATCGCCACCGGACGAAGGATTCGCGAAGCGAATTGCCCGCGCAGGTGCACGAGTTCAGTTCCGCCTCACCGCGATCCCGAAGCTCCGCGCCCCTGTGCCGGAGCTTTTTTCTTTGCCTGCCTTCGGGCTACCGGCACGAGAATTCACAGGAGTAGCCATGGCGAACAAGGAAGCCTCGGTTGCCGAACTCACGGAGAAGTTCCAGAGCTCGACGGCCGTTCTGCTGACCGAGTACCGCGGTCTCACTGTTGCTCAGCTCAAGACGCTGCGCAAGGACATCAGTGAGCACGCAACCTACGCCGTGGTGAAGAACACGCTGACCAAGATCGCGGCGAACAACGCCGGTATCTCGTCCTTCGACGACGAGCTCGCTGGCCCCTCGGCCATCGCGTTCGTGCACGGCGACCCTGTCGCCGTCGCGAAGTCGCTGCGTGCCTTCGCCAAGGCAAACCCTCTCCTCGTGGTCAAGGGCGGTTACTTCGACGGTAACCCGCTGACCGCAGAAGAGGTGGGCAAGCTCGCCGACCTCGAGTCCCGCGAAGTTCTGCTCGGCAAGCTCGCCGGCGCCTTCAAGGCCTCGCTGTTCGGCGCCGCATATCTGTTCAACGCTCCGCTCTCGAAGGCCGTTCGCACGGTCGAGGCGCTGCGCGAGAAGCAGGAGTCCGCGAGCTGACGTCTTCCCCTTCCGGGAAGCAGTGCGCGCGCGGTTCGTAGACAAAGAAAAACAAGGAGAAAAATCATGGCAAAGCTCACGCAGGACGAGCTCATCGAGGCCTTCAAGGAGCTCACGCTCATCGAGCTCTCGGAGTTCGTCAAGAAGTTCGAAGAGGTCTTCGAGGTCACCGCTGCGGCGCCCGTCGCCGCCGCCGGTGTGGCCGGCCCGGCCGCCCCCGCCGAAGAGGTCGAGGAGCAGACCGAGTTCGACGTCGTGCTCGAGGCCGCCGGCGAGAAGAAGATCCAGGTCATCAAGGAGGTGCGCGCCCTCACCAGCCTCGGCCTCGGTGAGGCGAAGGCGCTCGTCGACGGTGCCCCCAAGGCGGTCCTCGAGGCCGTCAACAAGGAGACCGCCGAGAAGGCCAAGGCTCAGCTCGAGGGCGCCGGCGCGACCGTCACCGTCAAGTAATCCCCCTCACCCGTCGCGGGTGCCGGCTCCGGTCGGTCGCTCGTCAGGGTGACGCAGGCACGCCTGCAGACGCAGGGCGTCGTCTCCTCGGAGGCGGCGCCCTTCGTCGTTCCCGGCCGTTGGCGGCGCGCGCCCCTAGGATCGGAGCGTGACTGCTCACGATCTGCTCGCCGGGCTCCCCGCCCGCGACGTCCCGCCCAGCGAGGTCTCGCTCAGCGAGCTCCTGAGCGACTTCGTCTCGGTGACGCACCGGATCACCCGCCTCGCCGCCCAGGCGACCGGCAACCAGGAGTCGCAGGCCGTCTGGCGCACGCTCTCGGTGCTCCTCTCGATGGGCCCGATGCGCCTGGGGGAGCTCGCCTCCCAGAGCCGCGTCTCGCAGCCCACGATGACCAAGATCGTGAAGAACCTCGTCGAGACCGGCTGGCTCGACCGCATCGCCGATCCCCTCGACGCGCGCGCCTGGCAGATCCGCCTGGCTCCCGCCGGTGCGGACGCGCTGAACGCCTGGCGGACCGACCTCGGCGACGCGCTGACGCCGATCTTCGCCGATCTGACTCCGGAGGACCGCCGCGTCCTGGAGCGCGCCGTCGAGATCATGCACGAGCGCCTCGTCGTCGGCCCGCGCGACTGACCCCCTCCCGCACGGTTCCGCCGCGCGGCACACTGGTCGCGTGCAGATGCGACTCGAGCTCGTCCCCCTCCCCGTCGGCGACGTCGACCGCGCGGTCGCCTTCTACACGGAGGTGATGGGCTTCCACCTCGACCACGACGTGCGGCCCTCCGCCGCGATGCGCGTGGTCCAGCTGACGCCGCCCGGCTCGGCCTGCTCGATCGTGGTCGGCAGCGGGATGGGCCCCGGTCCGGAGGAGGGCGTCGTCCGCTCCCTCCACCTCGTCGTCGACGACATCGCCGCCGCTCGTGCGGAGCTCGTCGGCCGCTCGCTCGAGATCAGCGAGGTCCAGGACCTGGGCGGCGTGCAGTACGCGTACTTCGCCGATCCGGACGGCAACACCTGGGCGCTCCAGGAGATCGGGAGCAGGACGCCCCCGGAGTGAGTCAGTCCTCGGGCCAGCGGACCCGGGCGTCGACGTCGGGGTGCTTGCGCAGCCAGGCCGCGACGAAGGGGCAGCGCGGGACGACCGCGCCGCCCGCCTCCGTGATCGCGGTGACCGCGGCCCGCGCGAGGATGCTGCCGAGGCCGTGGCCCTCCCACGCGTCGTCGACGACGGTGTGGGTGAGCGTCACCTCGTCGCCCTGGCGGGTGTACGCGGCGAAGCCGGCCGGGGTGCCGCCGACCTCGATCACGAAGCGGGACCGCTCGGGGACGTCGCGGACGGCGGGGGTGTCGGAGTCGCTCATGCTCCGATTCTCGCTCCCCGCGGCGCCGAGGTGCTGGTGCGGATCACCAGCGAGGCGGGGATCAGCGTGTGGCGGGCCGGGGGAGGGGGCTCGCCGCGACCGAGGGCGGCCAGCGCGTCCAGCACCAGCGCGACCGCGAGCTCGCCCTGCTGGCGCGGGTCCTGGCGGATCGAGCTGAGACCGAAGAGCTCGGCGAGGGGGTGGTCGTCGATCCCGATGACGGAGACGTCCTCGGGCACCGAGAGCCCGAGCTCGCGCGCCGCGAGGATGATCCCGATCGCGATCTCGTCGGAGGCGGCGAAGATCGCCGTCGGCCGGGTGCGCGGGTCGCCGAGGACCTGCCGTCCGGCGCTGTGCCCGCCGGGGATGTCGAAGGTGGTGGGCACGATGTCCTGCGCGCCCGGCTCGAGGCCGGCGGCGGCGAGCGCCTGGCGGAAGCCGTCGCGGCGCTGCGTGTGGACGTGGAAGTCCATCTCCTCCTCCGCGAGCCCGCCGATGTGGACGACCCGCTCGTGGCCGAGGGAGAGCAGGTGCTCCGTGGCGAGGCGGGAGGCGGCGACGTCGTCGATGCTGAAGGTGGGGATGCCGGGGAGCTCGCCGCCGATGCCGACGATGGGCTTGCCCAGGGCGAGGAGCGCCTCCGTCTCGTGCGGCGAGATCTCGAGGGTGACGGCGACGATCGCGTCGACGCGCTTGCGGACGAGGTAGTACTCGAACACGCTCCGGCGGGCGTCGAGGTGCTTGTCGATGTTGTAGAGGAGCAGGTCGTAGCCGGCGGCGAGCAGGGCGCGCTCGATGCCCTCGATGATCCCGGCGAAGAACCACTGGTTGATGATCGGGATGATCACGGCGATGTTGTTGCTGCGGCCGGTGACGAGGCTGGAGGCGTTGGCGGAGACGACGTAGCCCAGGCTCGTCGCGGCGCGCTCGACGCGCTGCTTCGTCCCCGCGGAGACGTAGCCCCGGCCGCTGAGCGCGCGCGAGACCGTCGCCTTCGACACTCCTGCGAGCTCGGCCACCTCTTCGATGCCTGGCACGGCGTTCCTCCCGACCGTCCGGCCTCGATGCTGGAAACGGTTCCAGGAAGTTATACCCCGCCCGGCGGCCGGGCGTCGCGCCGAGATCGATCTCCGCCCGGCCCGGCCGCCGCGATCGCTGTTCTGACGCCGAATCGTTATCTCAGAGAGCGCTCTATCACCGGCGTTGTGCTTTCATCGTTCTTGTGGAAAGGTTTCCCTCCGTGGGAGCCCACCCACACGAATCCGGTGATCCGCTCGGAGTTCCTCCTGGCATCGCCATCACCAGCATCCGAGTCGTCGCGGCACACGCTTCGAGCCGCCACAGCCTCCCGATCCCGATCGGCGAGGAGCGGCCTGCTCGGCTGGTTCCACCACTCAATGAGGAGGAAGAATGCGGTCATCCCTGCACCGCCGTATCACCGTCCCGGTCGCCGTTCTGGCAGCGGCCGGCATCGCACTCGCGGGCTGCTCCAGCAGCAGTGACCCCAACGACCCGAACGCCGGCGGCGGCAGCTCGGCCGGCACGGTCGGCACCGCCGACGGCGTCGTCAACGTCTACGGCACCATCAACGGCGACGAGGCCACCCTTCTCGAGCAGTCCTGGGCGGACTGGGAGAAGGAGAGCGGCATCGAGATCAAGTACACGGGCGACAAGGAGTTCGAGAAGCAGATCGGCATCAAGGTCCAGGGTGGCGACACCCCCGACCTCGCGATCTTCCCGCAGCCGGGTCTGCTCGCCGACACCGTCGCCTCCGGCAAGGTGCAGGAGCTCCCCGAGGGCGCCCTCGCCAACGTCAAGCAGAACTGGTCCGAGGACTGGCAGAAGTACGGCCAGGTCGACGGCACCCAGTACGGCGCGCCGCTGATGGCGTCCGTCAAGGGCTACATCTGGTACTCCCCGGCCAAGTTCAAGGAGTGGGGCGTCTCCGTTCCCACGACGTGGGACGAGATGGAGGCGCTCGGCAAGACGATCGCCGAGAAGACCGGCGGACCGTCCTGGTGCGCGGGCTTCAACTCCGGTGAGGCCTCCGGCTGGCCCGGAACCGACTGGATCGAGGACGCCGTCCTCCGCGAGGCCGGCCCCGACGTCTACGACTCCTGGGTCGCGGGCGACACCCCCTTCACCGACCCGGCCATCAAGTCCGCGTTCGACTCCGTCGGATCGATCCTCCTCGACCCGACCCTCGTCAACGCCGGCTACGGCGACGTGAAGTCGATCAACTCCACCGCCTTCGGCGACGTCGCCCAGAACATGGCGAACGGCACCTGCGCGCTGACCCACCAGGCCTCGTTCTTCGAGGGCTTCCTGACCTCGGCCGGCGCCAACGTGGCCGAGGACGGCGACGTGTGGGCCTTCCTCACCCCGCCGGTCAAGGCCGACGACGCCCAGGCCGTCACCGGTGGTGGCGAGATGGTCGCCGCGTTCTCGAACGACGAGGACACCGCGAAGGTCCAGGAGTACCTGGCCAGCGCCGACTGGGCCAACAGCCGCGTCTCCCTCGGCGGCGTCATCTCCGCGAACACCGGTCTCGACCCGGCCAACGCGGGCAGCGACGTCCTGAAGGACTCCATCGCGATCCTCCAGAACCCGGACACCACGTTCCGCTTCGACGCGTCCGACCTCATGCCGAAGGCAGTGGGCTCGGACAGCTTCTTCAAGGGCATGGTCGACTGGATCGACGGCACGAGCACCGACCAGGCGCTCGAGGAGATCCAGGCCGGCTACACCTCCTAGCAGCGGAGCAGAGCCGCCGCTCCCGAGTGGCGGTTCAGCTGTGACGGCCCGGCCCCCGGATCCACGGATCCCGGGGCCGGGCCCCTCCTGAGTCCAGAGTCGCACTCGAAAGGGCGTCCATGTCCCCCATCACCATCTCGGGGTTCTTCCAATGGCTGGCGGGAATCCCGCCGCTCGCGCAGATCCCGCTCATCCTCCTGGCCTTCGCGGCCGTGGTGGCGCTCATCCTCTTCTTCGTCGAGATCGCGCCCCGCCGCGGCACCGGCTACACGGTCCTCCGGCTCGCGGTCACGGTCGTCCTGCCGGTCGTCCTCCTGCTGGTCTTCGGCCTCTACAACTCCGTCCTCTGGGTCGCTGTGGTGGCCGCCGTCATCGGCGGCGCGCTGTTCCTGCTCGACTTCCGGTCCCGCAAAGGCGCGGGCTACGGACTCCAGCTCATCGCGTTCATGGCACCGGCCGCCTTCTTCATCCTCATCGGCCTGATCTACCCGACGATCACGACGGCCATCAACGCGTTCATGAAGAACGACGGCTCCGGTTTCGCCGGCATCGACAACTTCGTCTGGGTCTTCACCAGCCCCGACGGCATCACCGCCTTCCTGAACACGGTGGTCTGGGTGCTCCTGGCCCCCATCACGGCGACCGCGATCGGTCTCGCCTACGCGGTCTTCATCGACAAGAGCCGCGGCGAGAAGTTCTTCAAGCTGCTGGTCTTCATGCCGATGGCGATCTCGTTCGTCGGCGCGTCGATCATCTTCAAGTTCTTCTACGACGTGCGCCAGGGCGAGCAGATCGGCCTCCTCAACGGCATCCTCACCGCCTTCGGCGCCCCGCCGGTCGACTGGCTGGGACTCGAGCCGTGGAACACGCTGTTCCTCGTCGTCGTCCTCATCTGGACCCAGGCCGGATTCGCCATGACGGTGCTCTCGGCCGCCATCAAGGGCGTCCCCTCCGAGCAGCTCGAAGCGGCCTCGCTCGACGGCACCAGCGCGTGGCAGTCCTTCTGGAACGTCACCGTCCCCGGCATCCGCTCCTCGATCGTGGTCGTCCTCACGACGATCTCGATCGCGTCGCTGAAGGTCTTCGACATCGTCTCGGCGATGACCGGCGGCCGCTCCGACACCACGGTCCTCGCGTTCGAGATGGTCCGCCAGTTCCAGCTCGGCGCCCGCAGCGGCTACAGCGCGGCCCTCGCGGTCATCCTGTTCCTGCTCGTGCTCCCGATCGTCGTCTACAACGCCCGCCAGCTCGCCAAGCAGAGGGAGATCCGATGAGCGTCACGCCCACTCCGATCCAGGTTCCGGTCGACCGCAGCACCGAGCGCGCGCTCGCCCGCGGCGAGTCCAGGATCGAGGCGGCCAGCGGCAAGGTGAAGAAGGCGACGACGTCGCGCGGCGCCACCCTCGCCGCGCTGATCATCGCTGTCATCTGGACCGTCCCCACCCTCGGTCTGTTCATCTCGTCGTTCCGCCCCGCGAACGACATCAAGACGACCGGCTGGTGGACGATCTTCGCCAACCCCGGCTTCACCCTCGACAACTACGCGAACGCGCTCAACTCCGGCGACAGCCTGACCCTGGGCAAGGCGTTCGTGAACTCGCTCGTCATCACGCTGCCGGCGGCGCTGATCCCGATCACGATCGCCAGCCTCGCCGCCTACGCGTTCGCCTGGATCGACTTCAAGGGCCGCAACACGCTCTTCGTCCTCGTGTTCTCGCTCCAGATCGTCCCCATCCAGATGGCGCTCGTGCCGCTGCTGCAGCTGTTCTCGGACGGCCTGCGCATCGGAGGGCTCTACATCCTCCCCGGCCTCGGGGTGAACGGGTTGGACGGCTCCTACGCGAAGGTGTGGATCGCGCACACGATCTTCGCGCTCCCGCTCGCGATCTTCATGCTCCACAACTTCATCTCCGAGATCCCCGGCGAGGTCATCGAAGCGGCACGAGTGGACGGCGCCGGACACGGCCAGATCTTCTTCCGCATCGTGCTCCCGCTCTCGGTCCCCGCCATCGCCTCCTTCGGCATCTTCCAGTTCCTCTGGGTCTGGAACGACCTGCTGGTCGCGACGGTCTTCACCTCCGGACAGGGGCTGCCGATCACGAAGGCGCTGCAGGACCTCACCGGCTCCTACGGCCAGTCGTGGGAGCTGCTCACGGCCGGCGCGTTCATCTCGATCATCGTGCCGCTCATCGTGTTCTTCTCCCTCCAGAGGTTCTTCGTCCGCGGCCTCCTCGCCGGCGCCACCAAGGGCTGACGACCCGCGGGGGTGCCGTGGGCGGCGTTGTCGTCGTCGGCGGTAGCTCCGCTACAGCTCTCCTCCTCCGCCTTGCCCACGACACCCCCGCGGGCCGTCAGCACTGCTCGTCGGGGGGAAGAGGGTGCACGAACGAAGGCCCGGGTCCTGCTGCGCAGGACCCGGGCCTTCGTCGTGCGGTGGCGCCGGGGGCGGCCACCAGGGGAGCACGGCGCCGGGGGCGGCCGACTGAGGCACGGCGCCGGAGGCGGGCGACGGGGAGCGGCGCCTGCGGCGGCCCTCTCGGGCCGGGGGCGGCTAGCGGCGGAGCGGCGTATCGAGACCTGCGGACCGCATGGTGGTCGAGCCGGGCCAGTTCGTCGCCTTCGTCGGTCCCTCCGGCGCGGGCAAGACCACCATCTCGTACCTCGTCCCGCGCCTCTACGACGTGGCCGGGGGAG
>NZ_PSTO01000057.1:0-14535 GCF_002930975.1 Rathayibacter sp. AY1A3
ATCCCGACGAGTGCTCCGAAGACCGGCCCGACCGGCCTCGCCATCGCCGCACTCGTCGTCGGCATCGTCGCGTTCCTCGTCGGCCTCGTGCCGGTCTTCGGAGCACTCGTCGGGATCGCCGCCGTCGTCCTGGGCATCCTCGCCCTCCGCCGCGGTCAGTCGAAGGCGATGTCGATCACCGGCGTCGTCCTCGGCGGTCTGGCCGTCCTCGCCTCGCTCCTGACGACGATCGGCTTCGGAGCCGCCGTGAACTCCGCCTCGAGCGACCGCCCGGCGGCCGTGATCGTCGAGTCGTCCGAGCCCACGACCGCTCCCGTCGTGCCGGCCACGGAGGAGGCGGAGGTCGTCGAGACGGCGGAGCCCGCACCCGTCGAGACGGCGGAGCCCGCACCCGTCGAGACGGTCGCCCCTGCCCCGGCGCCTGTCGAGACGGCGGCTGCTGCGCAGGTCTCGCCCGAGTTCGCCTCGGCACTCATCAAGGCGCAGAGCTACTCCGAGATGCTCCACATGAGCAAGGCGGGCCTGTACGGCCAGCTCACCTCCGAGTACGGGGAGCAGTTCTCGCCCGAGGCCGCGCAGTACGCGGTGGACACCGTCTCCGCCGACTGGAACGCCAACGCGCTGGCGAAGGCCAAGGACTACCAGGCCCAGATGGCGATGGCGCCGGAGGCCATCCGCGACCAGCTGACCAGCGAGTACGGGGAGCAGTTCACGAGCGACGAGGCCGACTACGCCATCGCGCACCTGAACGACTAGTCCCACTCGGACCGTCGCGGCACTGCGCGGCCACTGAGCAGGTCCTCCCGGAGCGCGCCGCCGTCCGTCGCCCACGACCCGGGCGACGGAGGGCGGCGGACCACCGGAGCCGGTTCAGGCCAGGACGGCGAGGGTGACGGGGAGCGCCTCGCTCCACCTGCCGGTCAGCCGCTCCTCGCCCTCGAGGAACGGCGGCGCGAGGACCCGCGCGAGGACGAGAGTCAGACCGTCGGCCGAGGTCGTGGTGGTCCGTGCGTCGCTGCGGACGAGCACCGTCGACGGCGGCCCGGACGCTCCGGCGCCTGATCCGCTGCCCTGCACCGTCGCGGTCGGCGGGCGGACGATGCGCTGCCCGTCCTCCTCGAAATGCTGCTCGACCTCCCGGGCGCCGGTGCGGATCGCCGTGGCGAAGGCGGCGATCGCGACGGGGTCGCCGGCACCGTCGTAGACCCAGCGACGACCGAGGACGGTGTGCTCGACGGTCGCGAGGAGATGCGCGTCACCGCCGGCGAGAGGCGAGCCGCGGTAGGTCAGCGGCACTTGGAGCGGCGGCTGCCCGGTCGACTGGACGATCAGCGTCTCCACTCCCACCTCGCCATCGGGGTCGTCGAACCGGTAGGCGCCGAGCTGCGTGAATCCGCCGCCCTCGCACCAGGGCTGCGTCGGCGCCCATGCCTCCACGATCTCGAGCTTCCCGGGGGTGATCGTCGCACGGTGCAGAAGGGCCATGCACCGAGAGTAGAGCCGGCCGATCCGTCCGGAGGAGTGCCCGTCAGCGAGCGGCGCCCGCCGTCGCCGACTCGGGCAGGCTGCTCATCGGGAGCGTGTACTCGCCCTTCAGCGCCGAGATCCAGACCGTGGTCGGGGCGACGGCGGCGAAGTTCGAGTTGAGCAGCGCCATCAGCGTGGTGTGCAGGGAGTGCGCGTCGATCGTGCCGGCGTCGTTCGAGATCGCGATCGCGCCCGTCGCGTCCGAGAGGACCTCGGCGCGGAGCCCGTGCGTCTCGGCCTCGGCGGCCGAGGCGAGGATGCAGTTGTTGGTCATGTAGCCGACGAGGGTGATCGTGTCGACGTCGTGCTCGCGGAGCCAGTCGAGCAGGTCGGTCCCTGCGAAGACCGTGCCGAACTGCTTCGTGACGTTCTTCCACGAATCCGAGCGGCGCTTCTCGATCTCCGGGTGCAGCGCGAAGGACGGACCCGACGGGTCGAAGATCGGCGCTCCTTCGCCCGCGCTGTGCTGGACGACGGCGATCGGGAGGCCCGCCGCGGCGGCGGAGTCCAGAGCGGCGGCGATCCTCGGCAGCGACTGCGCGTGCGGCGGGTACTGGATCTCGAGCGGACCGCTGAAGTACTCCTGCTGCACGTCGACGAGGATCAGTGCGCGGCGCGGTGTGGTCATGAGGGGCTCCCATCGGTGGCGGACGTCCCCGATCCTCCCGCCCGGGGCTGGGAGCGGCGGTCAGCCACGCGGCCCGCGACCCGGTCGTGGGCGCAGGCCCACACCTCCTCGTGCTCGAGCGGAGTGAGGACGCCGGCGTCGAGCAGCCGGTCGGCCCGCCGCAGCACGGCCGCGATCGCCGCCTGCTCGGCGACGGCGGGGGAGTCGACGTCCGCGATCACGAGCCGGCGGGCGCAGGCCCGGCGGAGGCGGCGGGTCGAGCGGGCCGAGAGGAGCAGGAGCGACGCGGTCGGCAGGGCGAGCGCGGCCAGCAGGAGGAGCGGCAGCCGGTCGAGCGCGAGCGTCCCGACGGCGCCGGCGGCCGTCACGGCCACGACCAGCTGCGGACCGGCCGCGTGCAGGCGGAGGCGCCTCCGCTCCTCGACGGAGATGCCGGGCGCGAAGACGACGAGCTCGCTCCGGACGACGCCGTACCGGCTCGCACCGACGGTGTGGCGGCCCCAGCGGGGGCCGGCGTCGAGGAGGCGGAGGAGCAGGTGCACGAGCGCCATCGTCAGCCCGCGACGGCGGGTGCGAGGGGATCCTGACGGAACGCGGACGCGTACCGGGCCGATCCGCACGGTCCGCTCGCGCGACGCTCACGACCCCCTCACGACGCGGGATCGCGCGCCGACGTCCCTCCCCAGCCGATTACCCGTGAGGAAAGCGTGAGGATCCGCTCATTCCGGGCGGGCGCGCTCCTCACGGCGAGTAGAAACATCCAGTGACCTCTTCCGTCGTCCGTGGCGACCCCGACGCCCTCGAACCCTCCCCTCTCTCCTCCGCGCGCGCGGGCGGGGTGAAGGCGTGGCTCCTCGAGGGCCTCCGCGACGACTCCGGAGCCCACCCCGGCCCCCACGCGGCCACCGGCAGGACGCACTCGTGGTGGCGCGTCATGTGCCTCACCGGCGTCGACTACTTCTCGACCCTCGGCTACCAGCCGGCCATCGCGGCGCTCGCCGCGGGCCTCGTCTCTCCGCTCGCGACGATCGTCCTGGTGGTGCTGACGCTCCTCGGCGCGCTCCCCGTCTACCGCCGCGTGGCCCGCGAGAGCTTCCGCGGCGAGGGGTCGATCGCGATGCTCGAGCGCCTGCTGCCCTGGTGGGGCGGCAAGCTCTTCGTGCTCGTGCTGCTGGGGTTCGCGGCCACCGACTTCATGATCACGATCACCCTCTCGGCGGCCGACGCGACGGCGCACGCGGTCGAGAACCCGTTCGCCCCCGCCTGGTTCCACGGGGCGGAGGTGCCGCTCACGCTGGGGCTGATCGCCCTGCTGGGGATCGTGTTCCTGCGCGGGTTCCGCGAGGCCATCTCGATCGCGGTCGTGCTCGTGGCCGTGTTCCTCCTGCTCAACGCGATCGTGATCGCCGTGGCGATCGGGCACGTGGCCGAGAACCCCGTCGTCATCGGCGACTGGTGGTCGGCGCTCACGACCCAGCACGGGAATCCGCTGATCATGGTCGGCATCGCGCTCATCGTGTTCCCCAAGCTCGCGCTCGGCCTCTCCGGCTTCGAGACCGGGGTCGCGGTCATGCCGCAGATCCGCGGCGACGCGGGCGACACCGAGGACGCCCCGGTCGGCCGCATCCGCGGGGCGAAGCGGCTGCTCATCACCGCCGCCGTCACGATGTCGGCGTTCCTCATCACCTCGAGCTTCGTCACCACGCTGCTCATCCCGCAGGCGCAGTTCCAGCCGGGCGGCGAGGCCAACGGCCGCGCGCTGGCCTACCTCGCGCACGAGTACCTCGGCGAGGGCTTCGGCACGGTCTACGACGTCGCGACGATCTGCATCCTCTGGTTCGCGGGCGCCTCCGCGCTGGCCGGCCTGCTCAACATCGTCCCGCGCTACCTGCCCCGCTACGGCATGGCTCCGCAGTGGGCCGGCGCCGTCCGTCCGCTCGTGCTGGTCTTCACCGTCGTGGCTTTCGTCATCACGATCCTCTTCCGCGCCGACGTCGACGCGCAGGGCGGCGCCTACGCGACCGGCGTGCTGGTGCTGATCACCTCCGCGTCCGTCGCCGTGTTCCTCTCGGCGAAGCGCAGGAAGCAGCGCAAGCGCGCCGTGGGCTTCGCGGTCATCGCGCTGGTCTTCGTCTACACGACGGTCGTGAACGTGGTCGAGAGGCCCGACGGCGTGCGGATCGCGGCGGTCTTCATCGTCGGCATCCTCTCGGTCTCGCTCGTCTCGCGGGTGCACCGCTCGTTCCAGCTGCGCGCCACCTCCGTGGTGTTCGACGCCGCCGCGATCGACTTCCTCACCACGGACGCCGACGACTACGGCGTGATCCGCATCCTCGCGAACGAGCCCGACGACGGCTCCGAGGCCGAGTACCGGGACAAGCTGGCGGAGGAGCAGCGCGACAGCAACCTGCCCATGCGCGGGCCGGTGCTCTTCCTCGAGGTGCACACCACCGACTCCTCCGACTTCGAGGAGGACCTGGTCGTGCAGGGCCGCGTCTGCCACGGCTTCCGCGTGCTGACGGTGACCAGCGGCAACATCCCGAACACCATCGCCACGGTGCTGCTCGAGATCCGCGACCTCACCGGCGTGATCCCGGACGTCTACTTCGAGTGGACCGAGGGCGGCCCCATCTCGAACATGTTCCGCTTCCTCATCACCGGCACCGGCGAGGTCGCCCCCGTCACCCGCGAGGTCCTCCGCCGCGCGGAGTCCCGCCGCGACCGCCGGCCGGGCGTGCACGTGGGCTGACGCCCGCTGCGCGGCGGGGGCGTGGCGGCGCGGAGGTGCCGCTCCTGCTGCAGGATGCCGCCGAGACGCCGCTCCTGCTGCGGGGTTGCGCCGAGACGCCGCTCCATCGGCGACACACCGCTGCAGGAGCGGTGCGTCGGCGGAGGAGGCGGTGTCCCGGCGCGCGGCCCCGTAGCGTGGGCGCGGGCGCCCGTCGGGGCGCCGACACCGACGAACGGACGACGATGACCCTCGAGGACCAGCGCGCGCACATCCTGACCGGCGCCGTGTACGACGACATGACCCCCGAGCTGGTCGCCGCGCGCGAGCGGGCGGTCCTCGGCTCGAACGCGTACAACGCGAGCTTCGGGCGCCCATCGGTCGAGCGGGAGGCTCTGCTCCGCGAGCTCGTCGCCTCGGTGGGCGCGGACGCGCACCTCGAGCCGACGTTCCGCTGCGAGTTCGGGTTCAACATCACGATCGGCGACCGCTTCTACGCGAACTTCGACTGCATCCTGCTCGACGGCGCCCCCATCACGATCGGCGACGACGTGCTGTTCGGCCCGCGCGTCTCGATCTACACGTCGAACCACGCCCTCGACCCGGCTGAGCGCGCGGCCGGCGCCTGCACCGCGAAGCCGGTCGTCGTCGGCGATGGCGTCTGGATCGGCGGCGGCGTCACTATCAACCAGGGCGTCACCATCGGCGACGGGGCCGTGATCGGCTCGGGCAGCGTCGTCACCCGCGACGTCCCTCCGCTCACCATCGCGGCCGGCGTCCCCGCCCGCGTCCTCCGCTCGATCACCCCCGACGACCGGACCGGCTACCGCCCGGCCCACTGACGCCGGCCCACGCCGTCCCCGAGACGTCGGCCCCGAGACGCCGCGGGACGGCTCCCGGCCTCGCGGCGATCCGCCCTCAGGACTTCACGGTCGACAGGGGCTCGGTGATGCTCTCGAGGCTGCGGCGCTCGGCGTCGACGCCGAAGATCAGGGCGATCACGCCGCCGAGGATCATCACGGCGGCGCCGACGAAGTAGCCGATCGTCAGCGGACCGCGGTCGCTGCCGTCGCCGATCAGGGCGCCGTAGAGGGCGGGGGCGACCGCTCCGGCGATCTGGCCGAGGGTGAAGAAGTACGAGATCGCCTGGCTGCGCAGCTCGAGCGGGAAGATCTCGCTCACGGTGAGGTAGGCGCTCGAGGCTCCCGCGGAGGCGAAGAAGAACGACACGCACCAGAGGATCGTCTGCGTCGTCGCGGTCAGGACGTCCATGCTGAAGAGGACCGCCGAGACGGCCAGGACCGCTCCCGAGACGCCGTAGGTGAGGAAGATCATCTTCCGCCGGCCCCACACGTCGAACAGGTGGCCGAGCACCAGCGGCCCGACGAGGTTGCCGATCGCGAACGGGAAGAAGAAGTACGAGATCGCGCTCTGCTCGACTCCGTAGAAGTTCTCGAGCACCAGCGCGTAGGTGAAGAAGATCGCGTTGTAGAGGAACGACTGGGTGATCATCATCGTCGCGCCCACCAGCGTCCGCTTCGGGTACTGCCGCAGCAGCACCCTGGCGATGGTGCGGAACGGGATGCTCTCCGTCGCCTTCACGGTGATCGCCTTCGCGTCGTCGACCGGCTCGAGCACGCCGCCCTCCGCCTCCACTCGGCGCTCGATCTCGTCGACGGTGCGCTCCGCCTCCTCCTCGCGGCCGTGCGTCATCAGCCAGCGGGGGCTCTCGGGGATGTGGCGGCGCAGGTAGATGATCGCCAGGCCGAGGATCGGGCCGAGGAAGAAGCCGAGGCGCCAGCCGACGTTCTCGGCGAAGAGCGCGTCGTTCAGGAAGAACAGGTTGGCCGCGGAGCCCAGAGCCGCGCCGCCCCAGTACGTGCCGTTGATCGCGATGTCGACGCGGCCGCGGTACTTGGAGGGGATGAGCTCGTCGATCGCGGAGTTGATCGCCGCGTACTCGCCGCCGATCCCCATGCCCGCGAAGAAGCGGAACACGGCGAGGAAGACGTAGTTCGGCGCGAGCCCCGCCAGGCCGCTGGCGACCAGGTAGATGACGAGCGTCAGGATGAACAGCTTGCGCCGCCCGAGCTTGTCGCTCAGCCGCCCGAAGATCAGGGCGCCCGCGATCTGGCCGCACAGGTAGATCGTGCCGAGCAGGCCGACCTCGAAGGCCGAGAGCCCGAACTCCTTCGCGAAGCCGGCGGAGGCGACGATCTGGATCTCGAGTCCGTCCAGCACCCACGAGAAGCCGAGGCCGACGACGATCGACCAGTGGAAGCGGGTCCAGGGGAGCCTGTCGATGCGGGCGGGCACGAGGCTCCGGACCGGGCCGCGCGGACTGGTGGATGTCGACATGGCGAGCGCCTTCCTGTCGCCCCGGCGTCGTTGCGGAGGAACGCTGTCCCGAGCGCGGCGAGACGACACTAGACCCGCCGGCGGCTCCATATCGCCGGGCTATTCACCCCTTGTCACGGATCGCCGAGCGGGTGTATCCCGGGCATCGGTGCCCACCCGGAGGCGGAGCGAGGCGCGGTGGACGCGAGCCCGGATCCGTCCCGCGGGGCCTGACACCGCCCGCCTCCTCGGCCTAGCGTGGAGGCATGATCGACGCGACGCCCGCGGGCACCCCCACCTACGTCCTCAGCGAGGGGCCCGTCTGGGATCCGGACACCGCCCGCCTCACCTGGGTCGACATCGAGGCCGGCGCGGTCCTGTCCGCCCCCGTCACCGCGGAGGGGATCGGAGCGATCTCGCGCACCGACGTCGGCGAGCAGGTCGGCGCCGCGCTGCCCCTGGGCGACGGGCGGACGCTCGTCGCGCTGACCCGACGGCTCGCGATCCTGGAGGTCGACGGCTCCCTCACGCGCGGCTCCGAGCTGCTGCCGGAGGGGCACCGCTTCAACGACGGCACGATCGACCCGCAGGGGCGCCTCCTGGTCGGCTCGCTGACCCTCGGCGAGTCGGCGGGCGACGACGTCCTGCTGCGCATCGAGCACGACGGATCCGTCACCGTGCTCGACGACGACCTGCGGCTCTCGAACGGACTCGGCTTCTCGCCGGACGGCTCTGTGCTGTACTCGGCCGACACCGAGTCGGGCGTGATCCACCGCCGCTCCTACGCGGACGCCGAGCACGGCCCGCGCGAGCCGTTCGTCGAGCTCGAGGAGGGCGTGTTCGCCGATGGACTGACCGTGGACGCCGACGGCCGCGTGTGGGTCGCGGTCTGGGGCGGGAGCGGCGTCCGCGTGTTCGAGGCCGACGGCAGCCCGGTCGAGGGCGAGGGCATCAGGATCGACGCCCCGCACTCCTCCAGCATCGCCTTCGCGGGCGAGGACCTGGACATCGCGGTCGTCACCTCCGCATCACGCGACCTCTCGGCGGACGAGCGGGCGCGTCATCCGCACGCCGGCGGACTGTGGATCGCGCAGCCCGGAGCCCGCGGCCGCGCCGCCACGCGCTGGGTGGAGGGCCCTCTGCCCTAGGGGCGGCCGGTCGCCCGTCAGACGGCGGGCGTCGTCGGCGGGCTCGGCTCCGACGCGGGCTGCGGCACGAGGGTCAGCCGCGAGATGCGGTAGCGGTCCGTCTCGGCCACGCGGAGCAGGTGGTCGCCGACGAGCACGGAGTCGCCCACGACGGCCACACGGCCGATCCGGTCGAGCACGAATCCGCCGACCGTCTCGTACGGGCCCTCGGGCAGCTCGATGCCCAGCTGCTCCGCCAGATCCTCGAGGATCATCCCGCCGTCGACGTCGTGCAGCTGCTCGGCCGCCTTCGCGTCGACCGCCTGGCGGGCGCCGTCGTACTCGTCGTAGATCTCGCCGACGAGCTCCTCGAGCAGGTCCTCCAGCGTGATGATGCCGTCGGTTCCCCCGTACTCGTCGATGACGACGGCGATCTGGTGGCCGTCCTGGCGCATGGTGCGCAGGGCCGCGAGCACCTTCGTCGTGCCGGGGACCGCGAGGATCGGGCGGGTGATGTCGGCGACGCTGCTCGCGGTGCCGGCGCGGCCCGCCTCCGGGAACGCGGACATCAGGTCGCGCACGTGGACGAAGCCGAGCACGTCGTCGAAGTCGTCGCCGACCACCGGGTAGCGCGAGTGCGGCTGGTCGAGGACCGCCGCGTAGCCCTCGGCCACGCTGAGCGCGCCGCGGAGGAAGTCGACGTCCGGGCGCGGGCGCATCACCTCGGCGACGCGGCGGTCGTCCGCGCGGAAGATGTCGGTGAGCAGCCGGCGGCTGTCCTCGTGGATCTCGGTGTTGCTGGAGATCATGTCGCGCACCTCGTCGGCCGAGACGCTCTCGCCCTTCTCGCGCGGGTCGGCGCCGAGGAGGCGGACGACGGCGTCGGTCGAGACGGACAGCAGCCAGATCACGGGGCGCATCAGGCGCGCGAGGGCGTTGAGCGGGGGCGCGAGGGCCTTGGTGAACGCGACGGACTTCTGCATCGCCAGGCGCTTGGGGACCAGCTCGCCCAGCACCAGGGAGAGGTACGCGATGACGAGGGTCATCAGGATCAGGGCGACGGTCGAGGCGGCGGAGGCCGAGAGGCCGAGCGACTGCAGCGGCGGCACGAGGTCGGGCGCGATGGTCGAGGCGCCGTACGCCGAGGAGAAGAAGCCGGCGAGCGTGACGCCGATCTGGACCGCGGAGAGGAACGTGTTGGGGTTGCGGACGAGCTCGGCGATGCGCCGGCCGCGCTCGCTGCCGGCCTCGATCGCGCGGACCTGGCTCTCGCGGAGGCTGACGATGGCCATCTCGGTGCCCGCGAAGACGCCTCCGAGGAGGACGAACAGCACGACGAGGCCGATGTTGAGGAGGGTGTCGAGATCCACGCCGACCAGAGTAGGGATGCCGGCCGTGAGAACGCCTCGTGGACTCTCAGGGAGCGGCCGGGCACGCGCGACTCCGCGGGAGTCGCGGTAGTCGCTCGCGAGACCGGCGACCCGGGAGGAGTCGCGGGGGCGGGCGGGACGACGCCCCCGCCCGCCCGCCCGCTCAGGACGCGTCGGCCGGGCGCACGCCGATCGTGAGGATGAGGTTCGCGTAGATGCGGCGGTCGCCCGAGGCGATGGTGAGCGCGACGTCGGGGGTGCGCGCTTCGGCGTAGAAGGCGTGCCGCTCGAGCGAGGTGAAGGGGACGCCGTCGAGGGACCGGCGGAAGGCGTCCTGCGCGGGGACGTCGATGCCGGGCGCGGGGGTCATGACCGTCGCCTCCTCGACGACGATCGCCGAGAGCAGGGCGTCGAGGATCTCGTCGACGGTCAGCATGTCGGGCCGGAGGTTCAGGTGCACCAGCGCGGAGTTCGGTCCGAGCGTGGTGCCGACGGGGTAGTTGCCGTCGGCGATGAGGACGCGGGAGCCGTGGCCCGCGCGGGCGAGCGCGTGCAGGATCTCGGGGTGGAGGAGGGTCGTGGTCAGCAAGAGGAGCTCCTAGAGGTCGTGGAGGTGGGCGACGGACGAGCCGGCGAGCAGGCGGCCGGGGAGCCTCCGCTCCTGGGGACCGGGCTGCTCCGCCCCGGAGTCGAGGCGGAGGCGGACGAGGGCGGCGGCCTCGGCGGCGATCGCCTCCGTCGGCTGGGCGATCGTGGTCAGGTGCGGGCGGACCACGCGGGCCAGCTCGACGTTGTCGAAGCCGACGACGGAGAGGTCCGTCGGCACGCGCAGTCCGGAGTCGCCGAGGGCGATCAGGGCGCCGACCGTCAGCTCGCGGTTGCTCGCGAACAGGGCGGTCGGCCGGGGGCTCAGGGCGAGGATCCGCTCGACGGCGACGACTCCGCTCTCGACCGTCAGCGGGCCGCGCACCACGGCGTCGGCGGCGGGGTGGACGCCGCGCTCGGCCAGGGCGGCGAGGAAGCCGGCGGTCCGCTCCCGGGTGGAGGACACTCCGTCCTCCCCGCCGAGCACCGCGATCGAGCGGTGGCCGTGGTCGAGGAGGTGGCGGGCGGCGGAGGCGCCGGCGCCCGCGTTGTCGAGCGCGACGCGATCGGTGACCAGTGCGTCGTCGATCCAGTCGACGGCCACCACGGGGGTGCCCTGCTCGGAGGCGCGGCGCAGCGCGTCGACGTCGCCCGCGGACGGCACCGCCACGATCCCGTCGACCATCTTCTCGAGCAGCAGGTCGACCGCGGCTCCCGGCTCGGGGCGGCTCACGCCGACCAGCACGCCGATGCCCTCCTCGCGCAGGGCCCGCTCGAGGCCCGCGATGATCGAGAGGTGGAACTCGTTGTCGAGGGCGGGCAGCAGCACCCCGACCGTGCGGGAGCGCCGCGAGCGCAGGCCGCGCGCGAAGCCGTTGACGCGGAAGCCGACCTCAGCGGCCGCCGCCTCGATCGCCGCCCGGTTCTCGGGGCGCACGGGGAGCCCGTTGTAGTGCTTCGAGATGGTCGAGAGCGAGAGGCCGGTCAGCCGCTGCAGGTCCTTGTAGGTGGCCACGTCACAGGGTGGCGCGGGGCGAGCCGTAGCCGCTCCAGCCCGGGATCGTGCCGTCGGCGTCCCACAGGTCGAGCCAGCCGGTGCTGCCGGGCCAGAGGAAGACCTGGCCCTTGATCAGCCGGTTGTTGCGCTCGGCGCCGCGCAGCGCCTCCTGCTCCTCGGCCGTGAGCACCAGGGAGGCGGCGGCCAGGTTCGCCTCGATCTGCTCCGGCTTCACCGCGAACGGGATCGGGATCTGGCCGCGGTTCACCGCCCAGGCGAGGCACACGACGGCCGGATGCACGCCCCGCTCCTCGGCGATCGCCCGCACCGCGGGGTGCTCGATGTCGACGATGTCGCCCTCCACCCGGTCGCGCTCGGGCCGCGACGGCGAGCCCAGCGGCGAGTAGCCGATCGGCTGGATGCGGTGGTCGAGGCAGAAGCGGAACAGCTCCGGCTGCTGGAAGCAGGGGTGCAGCTCCATCTCGTTCAGCTGCGGGGCGATGCGGACGTCGGCGAGGATCCGCTCGAGCTTGGGGATCGTGACGTTGGAGGTGCCGAGGTGCCGGACGAGGCCCCGGTCGACCAGGCTCTCGAGCGCGCGCCAGGTCTCGAGGAACGCCTCGTGGACGTAGGGGCGGGCGTGCGGATCGCGCGCGTCGGTCTCGGCGTGCGGCGGGTGGTGGTTCGGGAAGGGCCAGTGCACGAAGACGGCGTCGAGCACGTCGAGGCCGAGGTCGGCGAGCGAGCGCTCGACGGAGGCGACGGCCGCCGCGGGCTCGTGCGCGTCGTTCCAGATCTTCGACATGACGAAGAGCTCGTCTCGGTCGACTCCGGAGTCGGCGATCGCCCGGCCGACGCGCGGCTCGTTGCCGTAGACGGTGGCGCAGTCGAGGAGGCGGAAGCCGGCGCGGAGGGAGTGCTCGACCGCGAGGCCGACGGTCTCGGCGTCGTAGCGGTCGGAGCCGAACGTCCCGGCGCCGATCGCGGGGATGCGGCTGCCGCTCGCGAGGACGCGGTGGCTCGGCGGAGTGGGGGCCATGCGGATCCTCCTGGTGCGGCGGCGGGGGCGAAACGTTACGCTTCACGGTAGGCGGGGGAGGGTAGCGGCGTCAACGATGCTGTGGACCGAGGTGCGTAACGTTTCGGGCGGTGGGTGCTTTCGTCCTCCGTCCCTGCCCCGCCTCCCTCGAGAGTCCAGTAGTCGTCGCACTCGAGCGCGACTGCGACGACTCCTGGACTCGCGAGCCGCGCGCTCGGCTCCCTCGCGCGAGAACTCAGGAGTCGTCGCACTCGAGGTCGACTGCGACGACTCGTGGACTGTCGAGCGGTGCGGCTGACGCGTGCGAGCTGTGCGCCGGCCCTCCGTGCGGGCACGCTCCCGCGAGAACTCAGGAGTCGTCGCACTCGAGCGCGACTGCGACGACTCCTGGACTGTCGAGAAGAGCCCCGCCCCTCCGCTCAGACCAGCCGGCGCGACTCCTCCGTGACCACGCGGAACCAGCGCGCGCCGTAGCCGTCGAGGGGCACCGACACGGCGCCGTCCTCGCCGAGCGGGAGCGACTCGCCGCCGAGGGAGTCGACCAGCCGCGCCCCGGCGGGGGTGTCGGGGAGCGTCAGGTGCGCCGTGCGCGGGTTCGACGCCAGGTTGTGCACCGCGACGGTCGTGCCGGTCGACGCGGACATCCGGTGCGCGAGCACGCTCGGCTCGTCGCAGGGGAGGTGCGTGTACTCGCCCCAGCCGATCTCCGGCGACCGCCGGTACAGCCAGGCGAGGCCCTTCACGTGGGCTAGGAGGGAGTCCGGATCCTGGAGCTGCGCGGCCGCGTTCACGTGCTCGGGTCCGAAGCCGCCGCCGGGAGGGGCGGCGATCAGGTCGGAGGCATCGGCGCGCGAGAACCCGCCGTTGGCGGCGCTGCTCCACTGCATCGGGGTCCGCACGGCGCTCCGACCCGGGATGTCGGCGTTCTCGCCCATCCCGATCTCCTCGCCGTAGTAGAGCACCGGGGTCCCGGGCAGCGAGAAGACGAGGCTGTGGACCAGGCGGACGCGGCGCGGGTCGCCGTCGACCATCGGCGGGAGGCGGCGGACGATGCCGCGCCCGTGGATCCGCTGCGACTGCTCCGGAGCGAACGCCGCGAAGACCTCGTCGCGCTCGTCGTCGCTCAGCTGGTCGAGGGTGAGCTCGTCGTGGTTGCGCGCGAAGTTCGCCCACTGACTGCCGACGGAGATCTCGGGGCGGCTCGCGAGCGCCTCGACGAGCGGCGCCGCCTCCTCGCGGGCCAGCGCGAGGTAGAGGCGCTGGTTGCCGATGAAGTCGAACTGCATCGACAGCTCGTCCGCGTCCTCGCCGCCGAAGAAGCCGAGCTGCTCCTCGCGGGTCACGTTGACCTCGCCCAGCAGCATCGCCTCGCCGGAGCGCCGCGAGACGAAGCGGCGCAGCAGGCGCAGCCACTCGTGCTCGTCGCGGGCGCCGGGCTCGATCAGGTACGGCACCGCGTCGACCCGGAAGCCGTCGACGCCCAGCTGCAGCCAGAACCCGATGAGCTTCGCGATCTCGTCGCGCACGGCCGGGTTCTCGGTGTTGAGGTCGGGCTGGTGCCGGTAGAAGTGGTGCAGGTAGTACTGGCCCGCCTCCTCGTCACGGAACCAGACGCCGTCCTCCGCGTCCGGGAACACGTTCGCGGGCTGATCGGCGGGCGGCTCGTCGCGCCAGACGTAGTAGTCGCGGTACGGGCTGTCGGGGGAGGAGCGGGCGGCCTGGAACCAGGGGTGCTGGTCCGAGGTGTGGTTGACGACGAGGTCGACGATCACGCGCATCCCGCGGTCGTGGGCGGTCCGGATCACCTCGACGACGTCGCCGTGGTGCCCGAAGCGCTCGTCCACTCCGTAGAAGTCGCTGATGTCGTAGCCGTTGTCGCGGCCGGGGGACCGGTAGAACGGCGCGAGCCAGAGGCAGCTGACGCCGAGCTCGGCCAGGTAGTCGATCCGGTGGACGAGGCCCTCGAGGTCGCCGACGCCGTCGTCGTCCCAGTCCATGAACGTCTTCACGTCGAGGTTGTAGAAGACGGCGGTGCGCCACCACAGGTCGCTGGTGTCGGTGACCCTCATGCGCGGGGCTCCGGGCGGGAGGAGGCGGAGGGTGCGGACGAACAGCTCGGGGCAGTGCGCGAGCGGGTCCTGGGCGTCGAGCGGATGCATGCCCTCACCCTAGGTCGCGGGCGCCGGGCGCGACGCGT
>NZ_PSTO01000058.1:0-14118 GCF_002930975.1 Rathayibacter sp. AY1A3
CCCTCGAACCGCCCCCGACGCCCCCTCGAAGACCCGGAGCCGATCGTGAATCCTCAGACGACGCCAGACCCGACCCGCCCTCGCCGACGACGCGCACGCCTCTCCCTCACCACCGCTCTGATCGCCGCTCTCGGCATCCTGGTCGCCCCCCTCACGGCGCCCGCCGCCTCCGCGGCCACTCTCGACCCGGGCGCCGGGCAGAGCACCCGGATCCAGGAGACGAACTCCTCGCTGACCTACAGCGGCTCGTGGCGCACGATGACGGGCGGCGACAGCGGCGGCGGGATCAAGTTCCTCAACAGCACCGGCTCCGTCTCGTTCAGCTTCCGCGGCACCGGCTTCAGCTGGGTCAGCCGCACCACCGCCTCCGCCGGCATCGCCACCGTCACGGTCGACGGCGCGAGCACCTCGGTCGACCGGTACACGAAGACCACGGCGTACCAGGTCCCGGTGTTCACGAAGAAGGACCTCGCCGACACCGTCCACACGGTCAAGATCGCGTGGAGCGGCAAGGCCAACAGCTCCGCGAGCGACAAGAACCTCGTCATCGACGCGTTCGACATCACCCGCGCGACTCCCGCCACCGAGGAGCCGACCGACGAGACCGGCGGCGGCGAGGACGACGGCCCCGTGCTCGACCCCTCCGGAGCGACCAGCCTCCTCGTGCAGGAGACCGACCCCGCGCTGCAGTACACCGGCTCGTGGAGATCGATGGCCGGCGGCGACAGCGGAGGCGGGATGAAGTACCTGACCTCCGCCGGATCGGTGGAGTTCACCTTCGTCGGCACGTCGTGGCGCTGGATCAGCCGGAAGACCTCCTCCTCCGGCATCGCCGCGGTCTCGGTCGACGGCGGACCCGTCACCAAGGTCGACCGCTACAGCTCGACCGCGCAGTACCAGGTGCCGGTCTACGAGACGACCGACCTCGCCGAGGGCACGCACACCGTGACCATCTCCTACACGGGGACGAAGAACTCCAAGTCGACCGACAAGAACCTGATCATCGACGCGTTCGTCCTCGCCGAGGACGGCCTCGCGACCGACGCCGTGGAGCTCTCCCCCCTGACCGACGGCTACACCGTCGCCTGGGACGCGCCCTTCAGCTCGCGGGTCGTCTCGTACGACGTGCACCGCTCGAACGAGGACGGCTCCGGCGACACGGTCGTCGGCACCGTCGCCGACCCGGTGCGTCAGTACCGCGACGAGACCGCCGAGGCGGGACGCGCCTACACGTACACCGTCACGGCGACCGACGACGCCGGCCGCGACTCGCGGCTGAAGGAGTCGGCCACCACCTCGGCCGACATCCTCGCCTCCCGCGCCTCGCTGCTCGCGGCCTTCGACTGCCCCGCCGCCACCAAGACGGTGTCGACCTCGGCGCAGCTCGTCACGGCCCTGACCAACCCCTCCTCCGGCGACGTCATCCGCCTGGCCGACGGCGTCTACACCGGCAAGTTCGCCCTCCGCGGCACCGCCGCCCAGCCCGGGTCGATCTGGATCTGCGGCTCGCCCAACGCGGTCCTCACCTCCGGATCCACCTCGAGCGGCACCGCGCTCATCCTGAACACGGTGAGCGACGTGCACCTCGTGGGCTTCTCGGTCCGCAGCTCCTTCCAGGGCATCCAGGTGCTCGCCAGCAAGGGCGTCCAGATGGCCGGCCTGACGGTGAGCGAGATCGGCTACGAGGCGGTCCACTTCCGCAACCAGACCACCGACTCCCTGATCGTCGGCAGCACCATCCGCCGCACCGGCATCGTCTCCGCCAAGTACGGCGAGGGCGTCTACGTCGGCACCTCCGACCGCAACTGGTGCGAGTACAACAGCTGCAACCCTGACCGCACGGCGCGCATCGCGGTCGTCGACAACACGATCAGCGACACCGGCGCCGAGCCGATCGAGGCCAAGGAGGGCACCCTCGACGGCGACATCATCGGGAACACGGTCCTCGGCGGATCGCGGCTCGCCTCGGACGTCGTCTCGCTGATCCTGGTCTCGGGCAACAGCTGGCTGGCCGCGGGCAACTCCGCCGCGGGCACCACCACCTACGGCTACCAGGTGATCACCCGCGCCGACGGCTCGGGCAACGACAACACCATCAGCGGCAACCTCGCGCTGAAGACCAGCAACGCGGTGGTCTACCTCCACCAGCCGTCCAACTGGTCCACCAGCGGAAACACGCTGAGCTGCTCCAACTCCGGGAAGGACCTGATCGGGAACGTGGCCTGCACGCCGTGACCTGATCCGCTCCCCGCGCGCAGAACCGCCGCCGTCGTCCCCTCGACGGCGGCGGTTCTGCGTGTGCCCGCCTCCCGCCGACCACGCGCGGACGGCCGGGGTCGCGCCCGACTACCGCGGACTCGCGAGGGCGCAGGCGGGCGCTCGTGCGCCCGTGGGCCGCGGGAGGGGGCCGAGAGGACGGGGACGGGATCAGAGCTCGGCTGACGCGCCCGCGCCTCTCCAGCACGCAGAAGTGGGCGGAGTCGCGCGCGAGTACCGCGACTTCTGCTCGCGGGGTCAGCTGGCTCCCGGGAGCCGGTGAGGCATTCGGTCCGGCCACGGCGGGCACTGGAGAGGCCGGAGGTCCGGAGGGGCCGGCCGGGCCCCGGAGAGCCCGCACGGGCCCGCCCCGGAGAGCCCGCGGCCCCAGCACGGGGACGCCGCCTCCTCTCGAGTCCGCGGAAGTCGGCGTGCTCGCGTGCAACTGCCGCGACTCGTGCGGACTCGCGGGGTGAGCGCGCTCGCGGGGGACGGAGAAGGGCCTGGTCCGGCCGCGGTGGGCGCCGGAGAGACTGGGAGGGCGGACGGACCGGCCAGGCCTCGCAGAGCCCGCACGGGCCCGCCCCGGACAAGCGGCGCAGTCCCCGGACGCGGAAGAGCGCACCGCGGCCGGGGCCGGGGTGCGCTCTCCGCAGCGTGCGAGGACGCGATCAGACGATCGCGGGGGCCTTCTGCAGCTTGTGGCGGGCCAGGACGACCGCGCCGACCACGGGGGTGCCGGCGGTCTCGATCCAGTGGACGTCGGCGGCGGCCTGGGGCGAGTCGACCTTGCCCTCGATCAGGACGAGGACGGCGCCGTCGGCCACGCCGCGGAAGGTCGGCGACTGCTCGGTCGCGCCGAGGGTGCCGGTGACGATCAGGACGATGTCGTAGACCTTCTCGAGCTCCTCGACCAGCGCGCGGAGGGCGTCGGTCGGCATCGGCGTGCCGGCCTGGGCGCCGCCCGCGGGGAGCAGGTCGACGCGGTCGGTCGAGCGCTTGATGATCGCGTCGTCGAGCGAGGCGGCTCCGGCGAGCACCTCGCGCAGGCCCGGGCGTCCGCCCGAGGCGGAAGCGAGAGCCGAGCCCTCGGCGGTGCCGTCCACGATCACGACGGACGAGCCGAGCACGGCCAGCGCCTTGGCGAGCAGCACCGCGCTGGCGGTGTGCGGGGTCTTCTCGGACGCCGGGGCGATCGCGAAGGAGGAGTACGAGCGGGTGCGCGCGATGGCGGAGAGCTCGAACGCGACGGCCGAGTAGCGGGCCGGGATCTCGGTCGAGTTCAGCATCTCGTCGAGCTTGGTGGCCTTGACCGGGACGATGCCCAGCAGCGGCCGGTCGATCGCGGAGCGGACGTCGTCGCCGCTGCGGAGGCGGCGGTCGAGGGCGGTCATCACGATCGCCACTCCCACGCCGACCACGGCGCCGCCGAGGATGCCGAGCGCGAGCAGGACGAGGATGCCACCGGTGACCGGCAGCTCCGGCGGGAGCGCCTGGCTGAGCACCTGGAGCTGGATCTGCGGGACGGCGACGCCGTTCGTGGTGGTCGCCGGATCGGCGCCCTTCACGGCCGCGTCGAGCTGGGCGGCGACCGCGTTGGCGATGACCGCGGCCTGCTCGGGCGAGGGGTCGGTGGCCGAGATCGTGATGACCACGGACTCCGGTTCGGCGAGGACGGTCACGCGCTTGGCGAAGTCCTCGATGGGCTCGTCGATGCCGAGGCCGTCGATGACGCCCTGCAGGACGGTGTCCGAGGTGCCGAGGGCGACGGAGGTGACCGTGGCCTGGGAGGCGGCGCTGTTGGCCGCGACCCGGTCCGCGGTCGAGAGGACCCCGGACGAGGAGACCGCGACGTACACGCGTGCGTCCGCCTTGTACTGCGGGAGGAGGACGGCGTTGAGTACCAGGGCCGCCACGGCGCCGAGCAGAGCGAAGGCGACGATGTAGACCCACCTCCGGCCGATGCCGGCGAACAGTCCGTTCAAGGTCATGGTGTGTGGTGTCCCTTTCGTCGACTGCACCGGAGTGCAGGGGGTCTGACTGTAGCGTCGTGATGTGTCGTCCGCGTTGCGCGGACCCGGCCGCGAGGTTTCGCGCGGGAGCGGTGGATCAGAGGTGGGCCTGCAGGAAGGCGAGGATCGCCTTCTTGTTGTTCGGGGTGTTGTTCTGGAGCCCGTGGTGGCCGGAGCCGTCCACGCCGACCTCGGACGCCACTCCGGCGTCCTGCAGGGCGACCTGCATCGCGTCGGCCTGCTCGACCGGGACGAGCTCGTCCTCGGAGGTCAGCCAGATCTGCGGGGCGTCCGTGGAGTCGACCGAGGTGATCGGCGACGCGGGGATGCTCTGCGGGCAGGTCGTCGAGTCGATCTCGTCGCAGTCCAGGTAGGAGAGGATCTGCTCCTTCGCCTCGGGCACCGGCGTGCCCAGCGACATCCCGGTCTCGGTCATGTCGGCGACCGCCGAGAAGGCGACGACCGTCTTGACCCGCGAGCCCTCGGTGAGGGAGCCCTCGCCGAGCGTGCCCATGGTCGCTCCGATGATCGCTCCGGCGGAGCTGCCCATCACGCCGATGCGGGCGGGGTCGAGGCCGAAGCGCGTGACCTGCGCGGGCTCGCGCAGCCACTCCACGGCGGCCTGCGCGTCCTCGATCTGGCCGGGGTACCGGCTGTCCTGGAGGAGGCGGTAGTCGACGGAGACCGAGACGAAGCCGCGCTCGGCGTAGTACTCGCAGAGCTCGGTCATCCCGCCCTCGTCGCGGGCGCCGTCGACGAACCCTCCGCCGTGCAGCATCAGCAGCGCGGGGCGGTCGGTGCCGCCCGCGGTGGGGAGGCAGGCGTCGGCCTTCAGCGAGACGCCGTCGACCGAGCGGTACTCGATCGCCTTCTCCGTCGTGAAGCCGTCGGGCGTGCGGACGGGCTCGGGCTGCGAGGAGCAGCCGGCCAGCCCGAGGGCGACGGCCACGACGGCCGCCAGGACTCCGGCTCTGCGTGCTCGTGTCGTCTTCACTCGTGGGACTCCGCTCTCTTCTTCTCGTAACTGGGGGAGGTGCCGGGCTCATCGGCCGGGACCGCGACGGGATCGGAGACGACTCCGGGGCCGCGCGCAGGGACGGGCACGGGCTTGCGCCGCTTGCCGGGGCCGCCGAGGGCGGCCGGGGGGACGTAGATCCACTTGACCTTCGAGAGGTAGCGGGTCACGAAGAGCGAGAGGACGACCGCGAGCACCATCACGACCAGCAGCAGCGGCACCTCGAAGCCGCCGATCTCGGAGCGGTCCTCGGGGAGGATCACGCGCAGAATCGTGATGGCGATCACGATGAAGTAGAGGTGCAGCAGGTAGATGTGCAGGCTGCGCTCGCCGCAGATCGTGAAGAAGTTCAGGAATCGCACTCGGGAAAGGGCCCGCGACACGAGGATGCCCATCGCGACGGCGGCCATCTGGCCGGCGAGGGCGAGGAACGGCACCCAGCGGATCGGGAAGAGGAAGAGCACCGCGCTCAGCACGACGAAGACCGGAGTGACGTAGAGGAACGCGCGGCTCCCCTTCTGCTCGACGAAGTCGATGATCCTCTTCGAGTAGAGCGTGCCCACCAGGAAGAAGACGAACAGGGCGCCGATGCGGTTCCAGCCCACGTTGGTCGTGTTGAGGAGACCGGTGGTGAACATCGTCCCCATCACCGCGGCGAGGGCGACCTGCACGCGGTGGTCGACCTTGCGCAGGAGCCACGCGCCGAGCGTGAAGAGGACGAGGCCGTAGATGAACCAGTAGCTGCTGCTGGGCCAGAAGAACAGCAGGAGCAGGTTGAGCGGGTCGGTCGCGGGGAGCTCGCCGAGTCCGCCGTTCGCGAGCGGCACGACCAGGTAGAAGGCCATGCGGATCACGGACCAGACCACGTAGAGCCAGAGCAGCGGGTACAGCCTGCGGCGCCAGAGGTCGCCGAAGCTCCAGGTGCGGATGCGCGAGCCGAAGAGACCGGACACCAGGAAGAAGAGGGGCATCGGGAACAGCTCGAACACGACCTTGATGCGGCCGAGAGTGTTCTCGACCCCGATGTCACCGAGGTACAACGACGTGTGGTAGTACACGACCATCAGGATGGCGGCACCCTTGGCGAAATCCACCCATTCGCGTCGGGCCCCGCCCGCAGGCTTCAGCAGCTTCATTCTCTCCCCCTTGTGCCCGGTCGTACCGCTCGTGAATTCCATCCGAGGTGAACAAGGCTCAGAGAAGGACGCAGGCTCGGTCGCAGAATGCGACCGAGGATCAAGACTAAGGGTGTATCGTCCGCGCCGCACATTCGACGGAATAGTGACGAGGACTCGATTGCCGGAAAGCGCACTCCGGCCTCTCCGCTCACCATGGAGACGACGGTCACCGGCGTCCGTTCCCGGCGCTCATCGCCGCACGGTAGAGCGCGGGCGCCGCGGCGGCGAGCCCGAAGAGGACGGAGCGCTTGAGGTCGCGCCGACGCACGAGCGCGACCAGGTGCCGGAGCCCCGCCTCGTCGTGCGCGGCCCGCCAGAGCCGGTCGGCCTCCTCGGGGCTGTGCGCGCCCGAGGTGGCGTCCTTGAAGCGGGAGAGCAGGGAGAAGCGCGCGCGGTAGTAGGAGTAGTCCTGCGAGTCGAGGAGGCGCGGGTCGAGCCCGCGGGCCGTCCGCTCGATCACGGCGGCGAGCCCGGCGAGCGAGTCGGCGCGCTTCGCGCCCGAGCGGATGATCGAGCCCGAGCGGAGGCGGTACTCGTAGACGGAGTCGGGGACGACGACGACCTCGTCGGCCGCGGCGAGCAGCTGCGCGACCTGCGCCTGGTCCGAGTGCTGGCGGATCCGCGTGAACTCGATGCCGTCGAACAGCTCGCGGCGGAACAGCTTGTTCCAGAGGTGCCCGGTCAGCTCCCCGACCAGGAGCGCGGTGAAGGCGCCCCGGCCCGAGAGCGCGAGCGGGCCGCGCAGGGAGCCGACGGGCGTGGATCCGGTGGCGTCGACCGTGACCGCCTGGGCGACCACCACGTCGGCGCGGCCCGCCTCCCCCGCGGTGAGCATGGCCTCGACCGCGGTCTCCGGCCACTCGTCGTCGGCGTCGACCAGCCAGACCCATTCGCCGGCGGCCTCGCCGACAGCGCGCTCGCGAGCGGCCGCGACGCCCTGGTTCTCGTCCTGGCGGAGGTAGCGGATCCGCTCGTGCTCCTCGGCGAACGCGCGGCCGATCGCCTCGGTCCCGTCGGTCGAGGCGTCGTCGACCACGAGGATCTCGAGCTCGGCGTGGGTCTGCCGCAGCAGGCGCTCCAGGGCGGAGGCGAGGTGCGCCTCCTCCTGGTGCGCCGGGACCACCACCGAGACGAGGGTCACTTCTGCCCCACGACCCGGCGGAGCACCGTCTCGAGGTCGCGGCCGCTGGACTCCAGCGAGAAGCGGTCGAGCCAGCGGTCGATGCCGGTGATCTCGAGCTCGCTCGCGCGGATCAGCGCGTCGGCGAGGTCGGAGGCGGAGGGGGTGAGCGCGAGCTCGCCGGTCAGGCCGGGGACGATCGCGTCCGCGACTCCGAGCGCCCCGGACACGGCGACCGAGGGGACGCCGGCGGCGGCCGCCTCGACCAGCACGTTGCCGAAGCCCTCGCGCAGCGACGGGAGCAGCACGACGGCGTTCTCGTCGAAGTGGTGGAACCAGTCCTCGACCCAGCCCATGTCCTGGAAGTCCACGCCGCGCGCGGTCGCCTCCGCCTTCATGCTGCCGAGCAGCGGGCCGCCGCCGAAGGAGACGACCTTCGCGGGGATGCCGCGGCGCTCCAGCTCCTCGGCCGCGAGGATCGCGAGCTCGGGGCGCTTCTGGACGACGAGGCGGCAGGGCAGCACGATCTGCAGGCCCGCCGCAGTACCGGGGGTGCGCGAGACCTGGCGGGAGCGGTCGACCTTGGCGGTCGCCGGGTTCGGCACGACGGTGCAGCGCTCGCCCGAGACGCCGAAGCCGGCGACGAGCTCGCCCGCGACGGGGTGCGAGATCGCGATGACGTGGTCGGCGCGGCGGTAGAGCGTCTTGGCGAGCCCGAGCTGCACCTTCTGGGTCCTCGAGAAGCCCGGGATGCCGAGCGAGACGAGGTTGCGCTCGCTCACGATGGTCTTCGGGCGGTCCGCCTTCGCGGTCATCTCGGCCGAGGCCAGGAGCACGATGTTCGGGTAGCCCTGCAGGGCGACCGCGACGTCGGGGGTGCGGCGGCGGAACAGCTCCTTGAGCATCCGCGCCTTGCCGACGTGGCCCTTGCCCTCGCCGATGCGGTGCAGCACCGCGCCCTCGGGGAGGTACTCGTCGGTGCCCTTCACCGAGGTGGTGACGACGTCGACGTGGTGGCCCTGCTCGAGGAGCCAGCCCATCCAGGTGCGGGCGACGAACTCGGCCCCGCCGCCGTGCAGCGACGTGACGACGAACATGATCCGCATGCGCGGTCCCTTCTCCTGCGCCGCGCTCATCGCACGACCTCCGCGCCGAGGCCGCGGGTGTTGAGCGCCGAGAGGCGGCGCACCTCGGGCATGGCCGCGTCGATGGTGGCGCGCACGCCGCCGTCGCCCGGCTCCGCGAGGATGCGGTCGATCACCGGGAGGACGCGGTCGGCGAAGCCGGGGACCGGCTCGACGCACAGCTGCGGCAGGCCGATGAGGCGCATGATGCCCTCGACCTTGCCCTGGGTGGCGAGGGTGATCGCGGGGACGCCGAGCGAGAGCGACATGATCGCGAGGTGCATGCGGCCGGTGACCGTCAGCAGGGCGTCCTCGGCGAGGCCGCGGATCTCGGCGGGCATGAGCACGCGGTCGACGACGGTGACGCCCTCGGATCCCACGCGCTCGGCGACCGCGCGGACGGCCACCTTGTCGTCGCCGATGGGGCGGGAGACGTGCGGGAGGAGCACGACGTGCACGCCGGCGGCGCGGAGGCGGTCGACGATGCGCTCGTACTCCGGCACCTGGTCGACCATGCCGGCGACGAGGGCGCTCGCGTTCACGAGCGCGAAGGGGACGCCCTCGGGCAGTCCCAGCCCCTCGCGGAAGCTGCGGTCGCGGGTGCGCGCCGAGAAGACGATGTCCGTGACCTCCTCGACGCGCTGCACGCCGATGCTCCGGGCGCGCTCCGCCGAGAGCGGATCGCGGAGCATCGGGACGACGCCGGCGCGGGAGGCGGCGATCAGGGAGCGGCGGGCGGCGAGGCGGGCCGCCGCGTTCCAGGAGAAGCCGAGGATGCGCGTGGGAACCCCTGCCTCGGCGGCCGCCTGCGCGAGCAGGGAGCGGCGGACCGAGCCGCGGAGGCTGTACTTGCCGTCCATCATGTCGGCGCCGACGACCGAGACCGAGCGGGCGCGGCGGATCAGCGCGGCGTAGGCGCGGAGGTCGGCGGCGTGCGCGTCGCCCACTCCGTAGACCAGGTGCGGGAGCTCGACGACCTCGACCCGGTCGGCCTGCTCCTCGGGGATCACGACGTCGCCGGCGTAGCGCTGGACGACCACGACAGGACCGGTGGTGTTCTCGAGGAACGCCTCCAGCATCGCCTGGTCGCCGATGTTGCCGCTGCCGGGAGCGGCGATCACGAGGTGCGACTCGGGCTCGGGTCGGAGGTCCGCGAGGGCGGCGCGGAGCACCGCCGCGTCGCGGCGGGCGGGCAGGCGGGTCGTCGTGACGAAGTCCTTCTTCCAGGACTTGACGACGCCGAGCTTGAGTTTCATCGATCTCTTTCGGTGGGGGGAACGGCGGCGGGAGGCCGCTCGGAGTCGGGGGTGCCGGCCGTGACGGCTCCGTCGACCAGCGCGCTGTCACCGGTGGGGCTGGTGGCGTCGACCGTGGCCGGGGCGGGAGCGGCGGCCGGGCGGCTGCGGCGGAAGTGGCGGCGCAGGTCGGCGAGGCCGAGGATCTGGCGGCGGAACGCGGGGAGGATCAGCATCCAGAGCCCGACCCCGACCAGGACGGCGGCACCGCCCACGAGGAGGCGGAGGACGGGCTGGTCGGCGGCGATCCAGACGGTGGAGAAGAAGGAGCCGACCGTGATCGATCCGAACGCGATGCCGCTGCGGAGGCCGTTGGTGAACATCTCGCGGGCGGGGGCGTCGGAGGTGCGGCCGATCCAGATCAGCGCGATCGGCCAGGTGAGGGCGAGCGAGCCGGCGTACGCGACCGCGACGCCCGTCACTCCCCAGTTGGAGCCGAGCAGGATCAGGACGACCATCAGCGGGCGGGTCGCCAGGCTGTACCAGACGCTCTGGCGCACGAGGCCCTTGGAGAGGAACACCCACCAGGAGCAGTACGCCGTGGCCTGGAAGAACCCGGCCACGAGCAGGATCTGGAAGATCGGGACCGAGGCGAGCCAGCGCTCCCCCAGCAGGATCCGGATGACCGAGTCGGACTGGGAGCCGAGGACGGCGAGCACGAGGCCCATCACCGTCAGCATCGCCGACTGGCCGAAGAGGATGAACGTGCGGAACCGCTCGCGCTCGTCCTGCAGCTTGGAGAGCACGGGCAGGGCGACGCGCTGCGCCGGGGCGTTCAGCTGCTGCAGCGGCAGCATCATCAGCTGGAACGCGCGGTTGTAGAGGCCCAGGTCGACCGGGCCGAAGCGCGCGCCGATGATGACGGAGTCGACGTTCTTGCTCGCGTAGGTCAGCGCCTGGGTCGCGAAGACGCCGCCTCCGTAGCGGAGGAAATGGCCCATCGCCTCGCCGCGGCGGTAGCGGCCGGGACGCCAGCCCGTGATGAAGACCAGCATCAGCACGCCGATGAGCGGCTGCACGACCTGGCTCGCGGCCAGCGCCCAGTAGCCGGCGCCGCCGAGCGCCATCAGCACGCCGACCACGAGGCCCAGCACCTGGCCGACGATGTCGACCAGGGTGAGCTTCACGAAGCGGAGGTGCCGGGCGAGGTCGGCGCGGAACTGCGTCGAGATCCCGTTGAGGAGGAACGTCGAGGAGAGCACGACGGTCAGCAGCTGGAGCCGGTCGTCGCCGTAGAGGGCGGCGATCGGCCACGAGGCCGCGATGACCAGCAGGGTGAGGGTGAGGCCGATGCCCGCGTTCATCCAGAACAGGTTGCTCTTCTGGCCCGGCGTGATCTCCTTCGCCTGGATGGCGGCGGAGGAGAGGCCGAAGTCGCGGAAGATCTCGCCGATGCCGATGATCGCCGTGACCATCGCGAGCAGGCCGTAGTCGGCCGGCGCGAGCAGGCGCGCGAGGACGACGATGCTGCCCAGCTGGACGGCGATGCGGATCGCCTGCCCGCCGATCGTGACGGCGGCGCCGCGGCTCGCGGAGCGGCCGAGGCTCGGAGACGGCTTCTGCGTGGTCCCGGTCATCGGGTCGAGCCCTTCTTGGTGGCGATCGCGCCCTCGTAGGCCTTCTTGAGCTGGAGTCCGAGCACGTCCCAGTCGCGACCGGAGAGAGCGGGGAGCCCCTCCGGCGGACGGGTGCGCGTGCGCTCGAGGGCGGAGGTGATCAGCTCGGGCGTGAGATCGCCGTCGTACTCGATCACCCAGTCGCTTCCGACCTCCTCGGCCAGGGCCGTGTTGGTGGGCGTGCGCGGCACCAGGATCGGCCGGCCGAGCGAGAGGGCGACCAGGATCGAGCCGGAGTTGTGCATCTCGCGGTAGGGCAGGACGATCAGCTCGGCCCGGCCGATCTCGTCGACCATCTCGGCGTCGTCGACCCGGCGGAGCGTGGTGCGCACCCGGGTGTCGCGGGCGGCCCGCTCCTCGACCAGCTCGCGCTGGCCCGTGCTGGGGCTGCCGACCACGTGCAGGGAGAGGGAGTCGTCCTCCACGCCGCGGAACACGTCCATCAGCTCGACGACGCCCTTGTACGGGCGGATGATGCCGAAGTAGAGGACGCGGCCGTGCTCGCGCTCGGGCAGCGGGTGCTGGGCGAACTGGTCGCGGTAGTGCCCGTGCAGCACGGTGACGGCGGGCGCCCGGCCGGGAGTGACGGTCGTGGGGTTCAGGCGGACGAACAGGTCGGTCGCGCGGTCGATCCGGGCCAGCGAGCGGCGCTCGGCGGCGGGACCGAGCTCGTGCGGGTGCAGGTTGTGCACCGTGCGCACGAGCGGGATGCGCTGGAGCGCGAGGCGCACCAGCAGCACGTCGAGGGCGCGGCGGCGGAGGAAGCGGTGCAGCGGGCTGCGGCCGCGGATCATCAGCTCGGGCCAGTGCACGTGCAGCACGTCGTAGTCGGCGAGCAGGGCGCTGCGCCAGGAGAAGAACAGCAGCTCGACGCCGGGGGCGAGGCCGTCGACGATCGAGTCGACGTACTGCGTGGTCGAGTCCGGGGGCGCGAGCGACTGCTGGACGACGAGCGCGGCCGGCGACGAGTCGTTCCTGCGGGAGCGGCGGCTCACCGGTCGCCCCGCATCCCGACGGCCATCGGCGCGTCGAAGATCCGCGCCCCGAGAGGCTGGCGCATCCGGATGCCCTTCGAGAAGTCGGGGACGTGCACCGGGTTCAGGCAGATGATGACGAGGAAGCCCAGGAGCAGGTGGCTGGGGCGGACCGCGTCGATGGCGTTGTAGCCGGCGAGGCAGACCATGAAGCCGAGCAGGCCGGCCGCGGGGCCGACGTCGCGACGGCTGAGCGTGGCGCCGAACATCGCGGCCACCATGATCACGAAGAACAGCAGGCCGGGGATGCCGACGCTGATCAGCAGCTGCAGGAACGAGTTCTCGATGACCACGTCCGAGAACCGCCTGCCGCTGATGCCGGACGTCGCCGCTCCGGAGCCGAGCCAGTGCGTGAGCTCGGCCGCCTTCAGCGACACGGTCACCGCGAGGTCGCGGGCGCCGGCCGAGATGGAGGCGTCGAGGTTGTTGTTGCGGGCGGTGACGGGCTCGAAGTTCAGGACTCCGACGCCCGCGATGAGGCCGGCGATCAGGATCGAGCCGGGCCGGAGCAGCGAGCGGTCCGGGTTGAGGAAGCCGACGGCGACGAGCGCGACGACGACCGCGACGGCGATGGCCGCCATCGGTCCGCGCGAGACGGTCGCGACGACACCGCCCGAGGCCAGGATGCCCAGCAGCAGGTCCGACTTGCGGGAGCCCTGGAGCCAGGAGCCGAAGGCGAGCCCGGCGCCCACGGTGAGGAAGGTGCCGGCGAGCAGCGGGTGTCCGAAGGTGATCTCGGCGCGGTAGAGCGACCAGTGCTGGTCCTGCTCGTAGCCGAGGGCGCCGTAGACGGCACCGAGGATCGGGGAGCTCTGCGCGACCAGCTCGAGGGCGGCGTAGAGGGCGAGCAGCCCGGAGAGGATCACCCACGTCTTGCGCAGCAGCACGGCCTCGCGCTGGGCGTCGAAGACGAGCATCGGCACGCCCACGCAGATCGCGAAGCTGAACAGCCACGAGACGCCCTCGCTCGCGAAGGAGCCGCGCACCGTCGCCACGGCCGACCAGAGCATGAGGGCGATGAACGCGAGGATCACCACGGCCCGCCACGGGGAGAGCACGAGCTCGCGGGTCCACGCCTTGACGGGGGCGCGCCACAGCTCGGGAGCGAGCCCGCGCCGGATCGCCCAGATCACGAGGATGACCGCCCAGAGCGTCATGCGGAACGTCAGGGTCGAGGGGGTGAGCGGCGTCGGGACGAGCGCGAAGAACGCGAGCGCCATCGCCGGCAGCCAGTGCGCGGGGACCCGCAGCAGAACGTAGGCGCCGACGATGCCGCCGACTCCGGCGGCGACCACCAGGAGGCCGGTGGCCGGCTCCCGGGTCGAGAAGATGTACCCCATCCCGAGGACGATCACCAGGGCGACCGAGAAGAGCGCGCCGACGAGGAGTCGTCGCGGGAGGATGTCGATCACGTCAGGGAGTCCTTCTGGCGTCGGAGCGGAGTGGTGGAGGAGGGGGCGGGCGGTGC
>NZ_PSTO01000059.1:0-14028 GCF_002930975.1 Rathayibacter sp. AY1A3
CCGGCCCTGCCCAGTGCTGCGCCGCGAGCGACCGGATCGCCTGCCGGTCCGGGCAGCCGCCCCTCCCCGTCGCTCTCCTCCTCCTGCTGCGGCGGAGCGACGGGCGGCCCGCGGCTTCGTCGGGCGCTCTCGACACCGTCCTGGCCGCCTCCGTCCTCGCGGAGCTCTCCCTCCAGCGGCGCGTCGAGGTGGACGCCGGAGCCGTCGCCCTCGGGCCGGAGCGGTCCGCGCTCGGGGACGCCGTGCTCGACGGGGCACTCGGGTGGATCGCAGCGGAGCGAGCACCGCGCAGCGTCTCCTGGTGGATCGCCCGCCTCACGCGGAGGGAGCTGCATGCCGCCCTCCTCGAGCGGGTCGCCGCCGTGGAGCCGGTGGAGGACGAGCGGCTGCGGATCCGGGTCGCCGAGGTCCTCGCGGCTCGGACGGCGCCCCTTCCGTCGGACGCGGCGCTCATCGGCCTGCTCGACGCGGCCGGAGCGCTCTCGCCGAGGCCCGGCATCCCGGACCGGCAGGCGATCCGGTCGCTCGCGGCGCAGCACTGGGCAGGGCCGGCGGCCGCCGCCGTCCTCGCGGGAACCGCCGCGAGCGTCACGGGAGCCGCGGTGATCGCGGCGACGACGACGGTCACGATCACCGGCATGTGATCCGACGCGTGCGACTCGCGGAAGCCGCGCGCCCCTACTCCGCCGGGTAGTCGGGCGCGACGAAGACGCAGAACGGGTGGCCGGCCGGATCGGCGAGGACGTGGAGCGCCTCCTCCGGGTCGTCGCTCCTGTCCTCGATCAGCTCGGCGCCGAGGGCGAGCGCCCGGGTCTTCTGCCGGTCGAGCTCGTCGGCGTCCGCGACCATGAAGTCGAGGTGCAGCTGCTGCGGGACGGGCCCCTCCGGCCAGGTCGCGCGCGGCAGGGCGGTCACCCGCTGGAACGTGAGCTTCGCGCCGTCGGCGGTGACGATCGCGACCCACTCCGCCTCGTCGTCCGAGCCGTCCGCGGGCGGCTCGTCGCCGGGGCGGTACTCGCCGCCGAGCAGGGCGAGGTAGAAGGCGGAGAGGGCGCGGGCGTCCTCCGTGTCGAGGACGACCTGGCGCAGGCGCATGCGGGCAGGGTACCGCCGGACGGCACCGGAGAGGGATGACGTGCTGTGCGGGACGGCTGCGGCGGGCCGGACGTCCGCGGGTCGCGGCCCGACGTCGGCTGAGAAGGGGGTCCCAGCCCCGACACGGCAGGCAGGCCCCTCTCGGCCGAGGTCGTGCAGCTCTCCGACCGCGCCGCCCTGCCACTCCGCGCCCGCTTCCTCAACCCCTCCCGGCTCCCGGCCTCGCGCCAGGGCCCGGCGCGTACTGTGGCCGCTGACTCACGACGGCTACGAGGGAGACACCATGACGGAGCAGATCGGAATCCCCGAGGCCGCGGCGCTGGGGAGCGAGCAGCGGAGCATCGCGATCCTCGGAGCGGGCGGCGACCTCACCGAGCGGCTGCTGCTGCCGGGCCTGGGCCGGGTGGCCGAGCTCGCGCGCGACCTCGAGCTCACGCTGATCGGGGCGGCGCGCACCCCGCAGACCGACGAGGAGTGGCAGGGCCTCGTCCGCCGCAGCCTCGAGGCGGCCGGAGTCGCCGCGCACACGGTCGAGGCCCTCGCGTCGCGCGCGCGCTTCGTCGCCACCGACGCCTCCGACCCGGAGCAGCTGAAGGCCCTCCTCGACGCCTGCCCGTCGACTCCGGTGCTCTACGTCGCCCTGCCGCCGGCGATGGGGCACAAGGTCGCCGCCTCGCTCGCCGAGCTCGACCTCCCCGAGGAGCTGGTCGTCGCCATCGAGAAGCCGTTCGGCGAGGACCTCGACGACGCGATCGCCCTCAACGCGGCGTTCGCGAAGGTCCTCCCCGAGAGCCGCCTCTGGCGCATCGACCACTTCCTCGGCAACGCGACCGTGCTGGGGATGCTGGGCCTGCGCTTCGGCAACAGCCTGCTCGAGGCGAGCTGGAGCGCCGAGTGGATCGAGAAGGTCGAGATCGTCTACGACGAGACGCTCGGCATCGAGGGCCGCGCGGCCTTCTACGAGAAGACCGGCGCGCTGCGCGACATGCTGCAGAGCCACCTCCTGATGGTGCTCGCGCTGACCACGATGGAGCGCCCCGACGAGGTCGCGCCCGACGAGGTCCACGCGCGCATGGCCGAGGTGCTCGGCGCCGTGCGGCTCTGGCGCGACGACCCCTCCTCGGCCCGCCGCGCCCGCTACACCGAGGGCCGCGTCGACGGTCGCTTCTTCCCCTCCTACGTCGACGAGCCCGACGTCGACCCCGAGACCGGCACCGAGACCCTCGCGCAGCTGCTGCTCCAGGTCGACACTCCGCGCTGGGCGGGCGTCCCCTTCGTCCTCCGCTCCGGCAAGGCGATCGGCGACCCGCGCCGGGAGGTGGCGATCCACTTCCGCGCCGCCACGCCCCCGCGCGGCCTGCAGGCGGCCGAGGGCGACGCCGGGACGGTCCTCCGGATCGGCCTCAAGGGCGGCGACGTCAGCCTCGACCTGGTCGTGAACAGCGCCGACGAGCTGACCGACCTCGAGCGCACCACCCTGACGGCGCAGCCCGGCGCGGCCACACTCGACCCCTACGCGCAGGTCCTCGCCGGGATCCTGCAGGGCGACACCCTGCTCTCGGTCCCGGGCGACGTGGCCGAGCAGTGCTGGCGCATCATCACTCCGGTGCTCTCCGCCTGGGCCGCGGGCGACGCTCCGCTGGACGAGTACGAGGCGGGGAGCGCGGGGCCCGAGGGCTGGTGAGCGCGCGGTGAGGCGCGCGGGCTGAGGCGCGAGAGCTGAAGCGTCGGCGTGAGGCCGTGTCGGCTCCGCCGGCGCCGGACACGTTGCCGCCCGCCCGGCTCCGGTCGCTCCGCTGCTGTCCGTCCCGCGTCGGCACCCCCGCCCGTTGACCCTCCCGCCCGTTGACCCTCCCGCCGGGGGAGACGGGATGCTGGAGGCATGTTGGGCATCGGGGAGTACGCAGGCATCACGGGTCTGAGCGTGAAGGCGCTCCGGCACTACGACGAGAAGGGCGTGCTGGTCCCGGCGGAGGTCGACGAGCGGTCGTCGTACCGCCGGTACGCCGACGCGCAGGTCCGGGTCGGAGTCGTGATCGGCGCGCTCCGGAGCGCGGGGGTCCCGCTGCCCGAGGTCGCGGCGGCGACTCGAGCCGGCACCGCGGCGGAGGCGCTGCAGGCGCACAGGGAGCGCATGCTCGCGGAACGGGAGCAGGAGGACCGGGCGTTCGAGGCCGCCGAGGTGGCGCTGCGGGCGCTCGCCGTGCCGGTCGAGGTCGCCGAGCGGACGATGCCGGCGCAGCCGTACGTCGGCCAGGTCCTCACGATCGCCCTGGACGAGGCCGACGGGCCGGGCGACGACGAGGCGAACGAGATCCTCGGCGCGCTCGCCACCCGAGTGCACGCGGCGGGGCTCGGGCCGACGGGACGTTTCTGGACGGCGCTCCGGGCGGGCGAGCCGGGTTCGGCGGAGCTCGTCTGCTGCTGGCCGACGTCGGCGGAGGCGGAGGGCGACCTCGCCGATCTCGCCGCGATCCTCCCGGCGCGCACCGAGCTGGTCGCCACCTGGCGCCCCCGCGACGGGGAGGAACTGCCCGAGGGGACCCTGCATCCGGCGATCGTCGCGCTCTTCGACGCCGCCGGAGACCGCGGTCTGCGGCTCGACGGGGTCGAGGTGCGGCAGACGGTGCTGGGGGAGGGGCCGGAGGACGTGGCGGTCGAGGTGTCGCTGACGGTCGCGGGGTGAGGGAGGCCGGGGCGTGCCTCAGGTGGGCCGGGTGCCAGCGCTCGAGGACCGGCTCGGCAGGACCGGCTCCTCAGGACCGAGCGGAGGCGGGTGTGGCGCCGTCCGGCCGATCCCGCGCCACTTCGTGCCGCGGTCCGGGCCGTCTCCGTAGGCTCCGATGCATGACGAGCGGAGTCGAGGCCGGAGTCCATCGCGGTGACGAGCGGACGGTCCTCCACCGCCCGTGGTTCGCGGTCGCGGCCTCCCTGGTCTTCGCCTTCGGCTGGCTGGTGATCCCCGGCGTCGGCTGGCTGATCGGCGCCGTCGCCGTTCTCTGCAGCTCGGCGTGGACGCGGTCCGAGAAGGGATCGGCGCTGGCGATCCCGCTGGTCGCGGCCGCTCTGGTCGGCAGCGGGGTCGGGCTCTTCTACGGTCTGCTCGGCGCGCCGAGCTCCAGCCTGACGACGTGGACGGCGGTGGGTGCCGGGATGCTGGCGGGAGGCGCGGCGACTGCGCTTCTGGGGGTCCGGCTGTGCGCTCGGGCACTCCGCCGGCCGGAGGAGTCCGCTGGGGGCTCGCTCTCGGCAGCTGCCCCGGGCTCGGGCGCGCACGACGTCGGCTGAGAGGAGGGGCGTGGGCTCCTGAGGGAGGCCGCCCTGTCTCAGCGGAGGTTGTGCGGCCGCTCGCCGACCCCGCTCGCGTCGTAGCGGAGCCGCACCAGCTCAGAGCCCGGCAGAACCGTCGCGTCGAGGAGGCGCAGCCCGTGCTGCGGCGCCCCGGAGTAGAGCGGCGTCCCGCCGCCCGCGAGTCCGGCGCCGACGAGGACGATCAGCTCGTCCACCAGGCCCGGCTCGAGGAGCGGGTTCCAGGTGGTGCCGCTGCCGAACATCAGCAGGTCGCCCCGGTCGCCCTGCTTGAGCAGCTCGATCTCGGCCGGACCCTGCTTCCGCGGCACGATCCGGGTGGTGGCGGCCCACGGCGCCTCCGGATCGGGAGCCAGGGAGTCGCTGATCACCAGCGCGTCGAGCGACGTGACCAGCCGCGCGGTCTCGTGCTCCCGCTCGCCCGCCGTCCCGTCCGCGGCGACGGCGCTCCAGCTGTCCCAATTGTCGCGGAACCAGCCGCCGCCGTAGACGAGCGTGCCCGCGCGGCGCAGCAGCTCGAGGTTGTGGTCGTTGAACGCGTCCTCGAACGGCAGCGCCGAGAGGTCGTGCCCGGGCCCCTCGAAGCGGCCGTCGAGCGAGGTGAGGACGGAGACGACGAGCCTGCTCATGCGGGGGATGCTACTCAGGCGGGGGTGCCGGGTGAAGGGGCGCGACCGTGCCCCTCACCCCTCCTCACGTCGCCGCCCCTAGCGCGTCCCGCAGCGTCGCCCGCGCCCGCGCGTGGCGGCTCCGCACGGTCGCGGCGCGGAGGGACAGGATCTCGGCCGCCTCGGCGAGGGAGAAGCCGTCCCAGTAGACGAGGGTGATGATCTCCTGGTCGACGGGCTTCAGCTGCGCGATCGCGGCGCGGACGTCCTCCGCCGCGTCGTCGGCCGGTGCGGGCGGGGTGATGCGGAGCTCCTCCGCCAGCCGCTCGACGAGCGCGCTCCTCCGGGTCGCGGTGCGGCGCTGGCCCGAGAGCACTCGCCGGGCGACGCCGAACGCCCACATCCGCGCGCGCGTCTCGTCCTCGGGGATCGACCGCTCCTTCCGCCACAGGATCAGGAGGGTGTCGCTGAGGAGGTCCGCGGCGTCCTCGGGGCTCGCCGTCCGCCGTACGAAGTAGCGGAGCAGGTCCGGCGCCTCCCGCTCGACCAGGGCCGTGATCTCGGCCTCCCGGTCGCGCGCGGGGGAGCGGACGACGCTCCGGACCACCGCCGGAGCCGCCTCGCCGGCGCTCATCACAGCTCTCCCGTGCAGTCGGTGCTGCCGCCCAGGCCGCCGTCGCCCTCGACGATCACGCCCTCGGGGATCGTGTCGAGGATGTGGTCGTCCGCGGCGGTGATCCAGGCGCGCCAGCGGATCGTCTCGTCAGAGAGGCCGGGGCCGTCGCTGTTCATGTCCGAGGCCAGCCAGGCGGGGTCGGTCGTGTAGGCGACCGCGTCGTCGTGGATCCGCTGGCCGACGCCGCTCCAGTCCTGCGCGCGGAGGTAGGCGGTCGCGGAGGTGGTGACCTCGCGGTAGTCGATCTCTCCGTTGAAGTAGTCGATCGAGCACGACACCGCTGCGCCGGAGTCGGTGGTGTAGGTGATCGGGATCGTGAAGTCGGGGACCGAGCGGACGTCGGTGCCGGCGCTGGTCGCCAGCACGAGACCCGGGACGAGGAGGACGGGAGCCGCCAGCCACCACGCCCTCGACCGCGCGGGCCGGCGGGGCGCGCGCTCGCGGGTCTCGGCGATCACGCTGTGCAGGGCGGTGCGGACGCCGGGCGCCCGGTCGTCGGTCGCGGGGTCGCTGCGGGAGAGCAGGTCGTCGAGTGTGCGTCGCGTCATCGGGTCCATCCTTCGTCGGTCGGGCGTCTACCGAGTACGTGGCCGGGTGGGGCCCGAGCGTTGCACGGGACCTGACGGGAGGAGTGAGCCGAGCCGGTCGCGCGTGCTCCCTTCTTAGAACTCCTTCGCGAGGACCCGTCAAAAAGCGCCATATTCGGCTTCACCCCGGTCCTTTTCTCATCGGTTATGGCCCCGACAAGGGGGGCTCACTTCTCTATGGCGAGAGGGAGGCCGACCTATACGTTCATCTTCGGAAGCCCGCGCGGAATGCGTGCTCCCCTCCGGAGTCTGGGGCCTCCGCACTCGCTGCGACATCCGTGTCGTTCGTCGTGTCGACGTTTCGCTCATCTCCACGATCGACAACACGACTGAGAAGCAGAACCATGGCTTTCACGACCCGGCGCCGCCGCCCCTCACGGCACCGTGCGCCGTCGCGCCTCGGAATGCGGGCCGTCGTCTTCGCGACGATCGGCGCTCTCCTCGTCGGCTCGTGGGGGCTCGGCGACGTCTCCGCCTCCTCTCCCGCTCAGGCGGCGAACCAGGCGGATCCGGTCGCCGGCGACGCCCCCGCTCCTCTCCCGACGCCGGTCGCACCGACACCGCCGGCAGCCCCCGAGGCCGATCCGGCACCCGCCCCCTCCGCATCTGCCACCTCGGCACCCACTCCGTCAGCGTCCGCCCCGTCGACGTCCGCCCCGCCCGCACCAGCCGCGGCCGCGGAGTCGCCGAGTGCCACGGCGGAGGAGCCCGCTCAGGACGAGCCCGATCCCGCAGCACCCCGCGGCGCCGCAGGGACGGAGCAGCCCGTCGAGCCGGCGCCCGCCGAGTCGGCGCCCGCTCCCACGGCGGCCTCGGACGACGTTCAGGAGTCGGACCGCGGCCCGCCCGCGACGGCGCGAGCAGCGGGAGGCTTCTCCACGCTCGCGGCCGGCGTCGCCGAGGCCCCGCGGCAGGTGTGGACGGAGACCTTCGAGCAGGGCCTGACCGCCACCCCGAGCGCGCTCACCGCCTACGCGAACGGCCGCTACACGGCCGCCACCGGCTGGTCGACCGCCACGAACTGCACCGGCGTCCTGGTCAACTACACGGCGCCCTACCCCAACGCCGCCTTCTGCCCGACCCGGCCCCTCCTCACCGTCGGCACGGGATCGTCGGCCGCACGCGAGACCCGCCGCATGGCGGACGTCCTCGGCCAGGTGGCGGCCGGAGTGCCGGGGTCCACCTCCAGCACCGCACCGGCCAACGGCTCGAACACCGGCACGCAGGCGAACCACGCCCTGGTCGAGTACCCGTACGCCGCCGTCACCGGCGGCACGACCGTCGCCCAGAGCGCCGCGGGGATCGGCGTCTCCGCGCCCGCCGCCCGCTACTACGCCGTCGGCATGAACGCCGCCGGCGGGCAGTGCGGGACGAACAACGCGTCCCTCTCCCTCAACCTGGTGTCGGGCGGGTCCACCGTCCTCACCGGATTCGCCGCACCGGTCGTGCCCTGCGCCGCGACCGGCAGCGTGTTCTACACGTCCCCGACCCTCCCGCTGGTCGGCGGGCTCGGCGCGATCGTCGATCCCGCGCTCCCCGCCTCCGCTCGCGCCGCCGCCTACACCGGCACGAGCACCGCACTCCTCACTCCGGCGCAGATCGCCGCGGCCCAGGTGCAGCTCGTGAACACGGTCACCGGCACGGGAAGCGCCTTCGCCGTCGACGACCTCCGCGTGCTGGACGTCACCCCCGCTCTCGACGCGGCCTTCACGCAGGCCGTGCCGACCGCGACGGTGCCGACCACGCTGACCTACACCGTCACCAACACCAGCGACCTCCTCGCGAAGGCGGACTGGCGCTTCTCGACCGCTCTCCCGGCCGGCCTCGTCGTGGCCCCGACGCCTGCCGTCGGAGGGTCCTGCACCGACGTCACCGGAACGGCGTTCGCCGTGACCGCGGCCGCCGGATCCTCCTCCGTCTCGACGGTCGGCGGCGACCTCGCCGCGGGCGCGACCTCCTGCACGATCTCGGTGGACGTGGTGGCCGCCGCCGCCGGGACGTACAGCACCGGGACCACGACTCCCACCGGCCTCATCGCCTCCGCCCCCACCTCGGTGACGATCCAGGCCGCGACGACCCTCACCGTCCGGAAGAACCTGCCGGTGCGCAGCGCCACGGGCGACCAGTTCACGCTCTCGGTGCGCAGCGGCACGACGGTCCTCGCGTCGGCCACGACCACGGGCACCGCCACCGGGATCCAGGCCGCGCAGGTCAGCCGCCTCACCGTGCAGTCCGGAGCGACGTACACGATCGCCGAGGCGCAGACCGCGGGCGCGGGCCTGGGGTACTCCAACAGCTACGAGTGCTCGCGCGGCGGCACGGTCATCGCCTCCGGAGCCTCCGCCGCCGGGTCGATCACGATCCCTAGCGAGGCGGGAGCGGAGGTGCTCTGCACCTTCACGAACACCGTGCAGACGCCCCGCCTGTTCTGCGACACCGGCCGCTTCTACTCCCTCACGGCGGCCGGCGCCCTGCAGCAGGCCGACATCGTCACGGGATCCCTGACCTCGATCGGCAGCTGGTCGGGGACCGCCGAGGCGAACGCGCTCGGCGTCGGCGCGAACGGCGCCTTCGCGTACGCGCTGGACCGCTCGTCCGACGCGACGGACGTCGACGCCGTCCTCAAGTGGACGCCGGAGGCGGGCTTCCAGAGGATCGCGAACAGCGCGTACACGACCGTGGCCGGCGGAGCGCAGGTGGCCGGCAGCATCGTCGCCGGCGCGGTCGACCTCCGGACGGGCCGGTACCTGTTCGGCAGCTTCGCGAGCGGCCAGTTCTACATCTGGAGCTTCACCGAGGCCAACCCCGTCGCCACCCGGTTCGCCCTCGTCGGCTCCTTCCCCACCTCCGGAACCCCCAACGGCAACGGCGACATGGCGTTCGACGCTCGCGGCAACCTCTACGTCGTCGGCGCGGGCTCGGTCAACAACGCGAGCAGCGCCGCGATCTTCACCGTGCCGGCCGACGCCCTGGCCGCGGCGACCGGCGGCACCCTCCCGGTGAACACCTCGATCGCGAAGGCCGTGACGGGGACCGACGCCGCCTTCGCCAACATCAACGGCATCGCCTTCTCGCCGCGCGGAACCGTCTACCTCGCCAACGGCGACGTCGCCGCCGCGAACGGTGTCCCAGCCATCCCCGGCAGCGCGTACGAATTCGACGCCACCACGTGGACCCGCGTCAGCGGCACGCCGCGCGTGAGCGTCAACGCCGTCGACCTCTCCGGCTGCTCCTCGCCGGCCACGATCACCGTGCAGAAGAGCGTGGTGGGCCGCCTGGCCGCGGCGGACCAGTTCCAGCTCACGGCGGCCGCCGGCTCCTCGGCGTCGCCGTTCGCCACGGCCACCACCACCGGCGCCACCACCGGCCGCCAGACCGCGCAGATCGGCCCCTTCCCCACTCCGATCAACAGCACGGTGACGGTCTCGGAGGCGATGGCCGCGGGCTCCGCCTCCCCGATCACCGCCTACACGAGCATCTACGAGTGCTACGCGGACGGCGTGCGGGTGAGCACGGGCTCGAACCCGACCGGGACGGTCACCCTCCCGAACCGGCTCGGCGTCAACGTCACCTGCACCTTCTTCAACTCCCCGCGCCCCGCCTCGACGGTGCGCATCACCAAGACGATCCGGGACGCCTCCGGTACGACCCGCCCCGGCGTGGACTGGACCGTGGGCACGACCGCGACGGCCACCGCCGGCACCGTCGCCCTGCTGCCGGAGCAGTCGCCCCGCCAGCAGACGGACGCGGCGGGCCAGGCCGCCTGGACCGTCCTGTTCGGCACGGAGGCGTCGCGGGCGACGCTCACCGTCTCGGAGGTGCAGCAGACGGGCTTCGCGTTCGTCAGCGGCGCCTGCACGGTCAACGGCACCGCCCGGGCGACCACGTTCTCGCAGTCCGGGACCGTCATCAGCGCGAGCCTCACCGGCATCGCCTCCGCGGCGGTCGTCGAGTGCTCGATCGTGAACCGGCCCACGGCCTCCCTCACGCTCGTGAAGACGGTGAGCTCCGGCAGCGCGCTGCCCAGCGACTTCACGCTCAGCGCCACCGGCCCGACCGGCGCCCTGCCCGGCCCGACCGGCCGCGCGGGCTCCGCGGGCGTGTCGGCGATCCCCGTCACCCCGGGTGTGGCCTACCGGCTCGCCGAGACCGGCGGTTCCGCGACCTACGTGCAGACCGCACCCTGGCAGTGCCGCACCGACACCGGCGCCGCCCTCACCGTGAGCGCGGCCGGAGACGTCACCCCGACGAACGGCGCCGCCGTCACCTGCACCGTGGACAACGCCAGCGCGACGATCACCGTGGTCAAGCAGGTCCTGCGCCCCCAGCCCGGCTTCCAGGCCGCCGACTGGCGCGTCACCGCGACGCCCGCCGCACTGGCCGGAGCGACGCTCCCGACGGAGACCCGGGCCGGAGCGGAGTACGTCGCCGCGGGCAACCCGGCGAGCACCTTCGAGGTGCGACCGGGTCACGGCTACACGCTGTCCGAGGCGGCGACGGATCCGACCCGCCGCCTCGCCTACCAGGAACTGCGTCTCGAGCGCCTGACCGGGACGACGTGGTCCCCGGTCGCCTCGCGGACGATCACGGCCCCCACGGCCGGTCAGACGGCGGTCTACCGCTTCGTCAACGCCCCCGTGGACCCCACACGCCTGCCGCTGACCGGTGGCGCCAGCACCGACGCGTTCCTCCTGGGCGGGGGGTCGGTGCTCACTCTCGCACTCGGCCTCCTCCTCTGGGAGCGGCGCCGGAGGCTGCGAGGCCCCTCCCGGTGACGCCCCGACCGAGAGCCCCGGTGCTCTCCCGCAGACCCCTTCCCGCACACCTTCGACTCCACGACACCAGCACTCACGACCTCAGTAGGAGAGATCACATGTCCCGCTCACTCACCAGGCGGCTCGCCGCCGCAGCCGGCGTCCTCGCGCTGAGCGCTGCGGCGGTCTTCACCGCCGTCGCGCCGGCGTCAGCGGTCACGCTGCCCGGCAACATCGACCCCACCATCAGCCGCACCCTCACCGTGCACAAGCTCGCGCTGGGCTCCAACAACGGCCAGGCGATCGGCACCGGCCAGGAGATCACGGTCCCCGGGGACGCGCTGCCCGGAGCCGTGTTCACCGCCGCGCGCGTCCAGGGCGTCGACCTCACCACGCCCGACGGCTGGAACCAGGTCGCGAACCTGACCCCGGGCACCGCGGCGACCCGCGTCACCGCCGCCGACACCTTCACCGCCACCAGCGGCACGGACGGCGAGGCCGTATTCAACAACGGCGCGAGCATGCCGCTCGGCCTCTACCTCGTGACCGAGACCCAGCTCCCCGCCGGAGCGACCAACGGCGCGACGCCGTTCCTCGTGACCCTGCCGTTCCCGACGGGCCCGACCGGTGCGCCGGCGAACCAGTGGATCTACGACGTCCACGTCTATCCCAAGAACGCGGTCACGGAGCTCACCAAGACGCGCGTCCCCGCGGCGGCGAACTCGGTCGAGGCGCGCAACCCCGACCTCATCCGCTGGGCCATCGCCTCGGACGTCCCGGTGCTCGCCGCCGGTGACACGCTGGACACGTTCACCCTCACCGACACGCTCCCCGCCGAGCTGACCTACCTGCCGACCGGACCGGCCGGCGTCGCGCCCACCGGCGTCACGGTGACCAGCGCCGCGGGCACCGCGCCCGCACCGGCGTTCATCGCGAACACCGACTACACGCTCGGCTACGACGCCGCGACCCGGAACGTCACGCTGAACTTCTTGCAGCCCGGCCTCACCAAGCTCCAGGGTCTTCAGGGCGGCGTCGTCACCCTCACGGTGCTCACCCGCGCCACCGCCATCCCGGCCAACGGCATCATCACCAACTCGGCGACGAGCGTCGTGAACGGGGCCACGGAGACGGTCACCGGCAGCACCCCGATCGGTCAGCTGACCGTGTACGCGTACCAGAACAACGGCGCCAACCGCGTGCCGCTCGCGGGTGCGGTCTACCAGGTGTTCCTCACCGAGAACGACGCCAACCTCGGCCAGAACCCGGTGTTCATCAACGGCAACCAGAACTGGACGACCGGAGCGAACGGCTTCGTCGAGATCCCGATCATCACGCCGGGCAACTACTACGTCCGCGAGCTGACCCCGCCCGCCGGATTCCGTCTGCCCACCCCGGCCCAGGTGCTGACGCAGGTCGTCGCCGGACCGAGCTCGGCCACCGCGCCGATCCAGAACTACGTCGAGTTCCTCCACACCCAGGTGCCGGCGTTCGCCCTGCCCCTCACCGGTGGCGGCGCGCAGTGGTTCACCCTCGGTGGAGGCGCGCTCCTCGCCCTCGCGATCGGTTCGGGCCTGATCGCCTCGCGCCGCCGCACCGCGCTGGCTGCTCAGACCGCGGAGTAACGTCACACCATGACGAAGTCGAATGCGGGGCACCCGTCGGGTGCCCCGCATTCCTCTGTCTCCAGCCCTTTTCCTCCGCGGAGGCGGATCCACCGCCGGCCGCGGTGGCGGCTGCCGATCGCCCCGCTGGTCATCGCGCTCCTCAGCCTCTCGGGGGTGGCGCTGCTGCTGTACCCCGTCGCCGCCAGCTGGCTCAGCGCCGTCGAGCAGGCGCGCGAGATCGACTCGCTCACGCAGGACATCACCGACCTCGGCGCCGAGACCCTCCGGCAGAACCTCGTCGAGGCGCGCGCCTACAACCAGAGCCTCAGCGGAGGCGGCGCGGCCGTCGCCGCGAACGAGCGCCTCCCCCTCGCCGACGACGAGCAGGTCGCCGACCGCGAGCGCTACTCCTCCCTCCTGCGCGGCGACGCCGAGGGACTGATGGCCCGGATCCGGATCCCCGCCATCGACGTGGACCTGCCGATCTTCCACGGCACGAGCGACGCCGTCCTCGAGCGCGGCGTCGGCCACCTCGAGGGCACCGCCCTGCCGGTCGGCGGCCCCTCCACCCACTCGGTGCTCACCGGCCACCGCGGCCTCGCCTCGGCCGAGCTCTTCACCCACCTCGACCGCGTCGACGTCGGCGACACCTTCACCATCGAGGTCTACGGCGAGGTGGTCACCTACCGCGTGCGCGAGACGCTGGTCGTCGAGCCGGAGGACACGCAGAGCCTCCTCGTGCAGCCCGGCCAGGACCTCCTGACCCTCGTCACCTGCACTCCACTCGGGATCAACACGCACCGCATCCTCGTCACCGGCGAGCGGGTGATCCCGACGCCGCAGTCGGACGTGGACGCGGCGGGGGAGTCGCCCGACGTCGCCGGGTTCCCGTGGTGGGCGATCGCGGCCGGAGGCGCCGTGGTCGCCGCCGGGGTGTACGTGTGGTGGGCGGGGCGGCCGGCGCGCGGCGCGTGGGTGCCGGTGGTGGTCGCCGGTGGAGAGCGCGACAGGGTTCCTGCGGGTCGGTGAGGCGAGGGCGCGGATCTCCGCAGTCCTGCTCCGGACGCCTCGGCGCAGTGCTGTCCCCGTCACCGGGATCGCGGCTGTGCCGGCCTCGTCAGGCGGGACGCCACTCCTCGAGGAACTCCGCGACCGTCTTCGTTTCGAGGTCGAGCTCGACCTGACCGAGGAGGTAGTGGGGATCGGTGAGATCGGCCTTCACGCGGATGATCTCGGCGCCGGTGTCGAGGCGGACGACGACGAGGTCGTAGGGCGCGAGGATTCCGCTGCCCAGCGCCATGTCGATCGTGAGGCGGAGCCGGCCGAAGCGCCGCAGCTGCAGCTCGGCGCGGAGGTGCTCGGCGGCGACCTCGGGGGCGTCGGGGGTGGGGT